>NZ_JACADT010000356.1:0-5357 GCF_013421635.1 Streptomyces sp. UH6
GACCTGCTGCACGGCACGACCCTCCGCACCAGCCTGGACTGGCTGGCCACCGCGCCCTTCCCGCTCCGCCCCAGCCCGCTGGAGCTGCGCTTCCTCACCGCCTCCCGAACCGCGGCCACCCGCGCCGCCCGCCGCCGACGCCAACTCCTGACGGGCCTGGCCGTGCTGACGGTGCTGGCACTGCTCGCCGGGACCTTCGCCTGGTTCCAACGCGAGGAGAGCCGCCGCCGGGGCGAGGAGGCGGACCTGCGCCGCGCCCAGGCCACGGCCCGCTCCGTCGCCCAGGCCGCCGACAGCCTGCGCGGCACCGCACCGGACACGGCGCTGCTCCTCGGCCTCGCCTCCTGGCGTATCGCGCACACCGCCGAATCCCGGGCGGCGCTCAACACGGCGGCGACACAGCGCGAAACGTCGGTCATCACCCTGCCCGTGCCCGCCAACGCCCCCGAGAACGGGACCGTGCTGCTCGACCGCGGCCGATCGATGATGATCTACACGACGGAAAGGGCCACCTTCTGGGACCTGACGAAGGGCCAGAAGGGCGCGGACAAGCCCCGCCTCACCCTCCCCGGGCTCGCCTCGGTGACGCCGTACACGCCCCCCGTCGTCAGCCAGGACGGCCGGCTTCTGGTCCTGCCCGGCAGGACGAAGGGCGCCCCCTACCGACTGGTCTCCACCCGCGACGGCTCGCCCGTCGGCAAGCCCGTGCCGCTCCAGCCCGGCTTCGTGCCCGCCCAGGTGTCGAACGAGGGGCACGTGCTGTTCGACGACGACGTCAACGGCCTCGGAAGCCGGCGCCACCGGCTGCTCTCGCCCTCGCGCGCCACGACCGCGGAGTGGACCGGCGGCGTGGCGACGCTCTCCCCGCGCGGCACCCACTACGCGTCCTGCGGCGAGAGCGCCGAGGGCCCGCTCGAGGTGTGGTCGATAGGCCCCGGTGCCCCCCGGCGCGTGTTCGACACCGAAGCACCCGGTGTGACCTGCGGCAGCGTGTTCCTGGACTTCGGCGCGGACGGCGACCGGATCGGCATGCGGACCGAGTACGGCACGGCCCACGCCTGGTCGCTCGACGGCCGGCCGGTGGGCGACGCCCCGGGCGGCGGCGCGGAGAGCCGGACGACGCTGACCGAGGACGGTGCGTACTTCCTCACCGTCACCGAGGAGAACGCCGTCGAGGTCCGGCGCGTCGACAGCACGGCGGAACCCCTCTTCCGCTTCTCCGGCCGCAGCAGCAAGGAGGGGTACGAGCACGTCGCACTCGACACACGCACGAACACCCTCACCTACGCGACCGAGGCCCCTCATCAGGTGCACCGCCTCGATCTGACCGCCGTCCTGTCCGGCCACGAGCAGGACCACGACGTCACGGGCGGCGCGGTGTCCCCCGACGGGCGCGTCGGAGTGTTCCGCAAGGGCGAGGAGCAGCCCGTGCAGCACCTCGTGGACCTGCGTACCGGCAAGGAGACCGCCGCTCCCGTCCCGCAGCGGATGGCCGGCGACGCCCCCTCGGTCAACCGGTTCAGCGCCCTGTCCACCGGTGGCCGCGTCCTGGCCTTCACGGATCACCGGCCGCGCGGCGACGAGCTCGGCCTCGCCGTCAGCGTCTGGGACACCCGTGCCCACAAGGAGCTCTTCCGCGCCTCCGTACCGGAGGGCAAGGAGGTCTTCCACCTCGCCCTGTCCCCCGACGGGCGCCACGTCGCCGTCAGCTACGACTTCCGCGCCGAACCCTCCGGCGAGGGCGGAACCACCGACGTCTGGGACGTCCGCACCCGGCGGCGCGTCCACACCTTCGAGAAGGCGACCGGCAGGAGCGCGTTCAGCGCCGACAGCCGCCGCCTGGTCACCACCGACGGCGACGTCCTCGAGCTGTCCGACGGCGCGGTACGCCGCGCCGGCTTCAGCGCCGACACCGGCATCGGGCTGGCCTTCTCCGCCGACGGCAAGACCCTCGCCGTCGTGACGGACACCGGCTGGACCGAACTGTGGGACAGCGCGGCCCGCCGTCGCCTGGTCCGCATGCCGAGCCCCACGGTGCGCGGCGGCACCCACGCCGGCGAATTCCTGGAAGCCCCCGTCTTCTCCCACGACGGCGCGCTCCTCGCCGCGGTCGTCGACGACGACTCCGTCCAGCTGTGGGACGTCGAGGCCCACCTGGCCCTGGGCGACCCGCTGGAGCTCACCGGCCGTGAGATCGACGCCATGGCCTTCGACGGCGCGGACGTGCTCCGCGTCCTGACCGGCTCACGACGCGAGACCCTCGACCTCACCCCCGGCCGCCTGGCCGCCACCGTCTGCCGGAAGGCGGGCCGGGACATCACACCGCAGGAATGGGACACCTACGTCCCGGACGCCCCGTACCGCCCCCTGTGCTGAGCCGCAGCTCCACGACCCGTGCCCGACGTCCGGGTGACGCCGGCCGCCGCGCGCCCCGTGGCCGCGGTCACGCCCTCGGGTTCGTCCCGCCGGCCACGCTGCACGTAAGGTCGAGGGAGGTCCCGACGGAACCGTGGGGCCGCGACAGGGACAGGAGCAGCGCAGTGAAACGGACCCCGCCAGGGTCCTCCCCGGAAGACCTCGGACAGCAGGCACTCTTCGACCCGGAGGACGCCGCTCCCGCCACGCCCCCCGCACCGCCCGGCGGCGCATTCCGGGACAGCTCCCGGGCCAGACGGATGCTGGACGTGCGCCAGGTGTACGCCGAACCCGCCGCGCTCGCCTCTCCCCGCGGCCGCCAGATCCTGGCGAGGCTGCCGGACGTCCCGGTCACCGAGGTGGCCGGCCACTGGCGCATCCCCTCCCTGCACGGCAACGACGGCAACGTCAGCCGATGGGCGCGCGTCAAGACCGAGACCCTCGTCCTGGGCGTCAAGCAGACCCTCACCACGCGCCCCAACGGCAGGTCCGCCGACTGGATCGCACCGGGCCCCTCCAACGGCTGCGCCATGGCCTGCGCCTACTGCTACGTGCCACGCCGGAAGGGGTACGCCAACCCGATCACCCTGTTCACCAACATCGAGGCGATCGTCGCCCACGTCCGTCGCCACGTCCACGGGCAGGGCCCCAAACGGGAGCCCAACCAGTGCGACCCCCAGGCCTGGGTGTACGACATCGGAGAGAACGGCGACTGCTCGGTCGACGCCCTGGTGTGCGACAACACCGCCGACCTCGTCGCCGCGTTCCGCCGGCTGCCCACCGCGAAGGCGTCGTTCGCGACCAAGTTCGTCAACCCCGACCTGCTCGCACTGGACCCGCAGGGCCGGACCCGGGTGCGCTTCTCGGTCATGCCGGAACCGGACTCACGCCTGCTGGACATCCGCACCAGCCCGGTCACGGACCGCATCGCCGCCGCCGCCGACTTCCTCGACGCGGGCTACGAGGTCCACTTCAACCTCTCACCGGTGGTGCTGCGCCCCGGCTGGCAGCGCGACTGGGCCGACCTGCTCGTCCACATGGACGACGTCCTCCCCGGCCGGGTGAAGGAACAGGCGGCCGCCGAGATCATCATGCTGACCCACAACCAGCAGCTCCACGAGGTCAACCTCGGCTGGCACCCCCGGGCCGAGGACCTTCTGTGGCAGCCCGCCGCCCAGGAGACCAAACGCTCCGAGAACGGCGCCCTCAACGTCCGTTACGCCCGTCAGGTCAAGCACGACGCCCTCGTCCGCCTGCGAGGACTGATCGCGGCCCATGCCCCGTGGCTGCGCATCCGGTACGCCTTCTGACCGCTGCGACCGCTGCGACAGGACGCGGAGCGCCGGCGAAGCCCTGCCGCCGAAGGTCACCGAGCAGTTCGGCGACGAAGGGGGACGATCCGACCACGGCCCGGACGGGGCCCCGGCGCGGGCCCGGGGCCGGCCTGCTGCGAAGATGAACCGCGTCCCGACAGGAGTCGTCACCCATGGTCCCGCAAGGTTTTCCGCCCCGTCGCCGCGCGCTGACAGCCGCGCTGCTGTGCGTCGCGCTCCTCACGGCGACGGCCGGCTGCACGACCGCGGAAGCCGGGCGGACCACGAAGCCGGACAGCACGGGAAGCGCCGAGAAGGCCGAGAAGGCCGGGAAGGCGGCTCCGCCGGAGCCGGGGACGGACTTCGACTACCAGCTCGGCGGCTCCTACCCGCCGCCGGACGGAGCGGGCGCGGTCGTCCGCGACCGCACCGCGCCGCCCGCGCCGGGCGTCTACAACGTCTGCTACGTCAACGCCTTCCAGGCCCAGCCGGACGCCACCGACTGGTGGCGCGAACACCACCCCGCCCTGCTGCTCCGCGACACCGACGGCGAATGGGTCGTCGACCGTGACTGGGACGAGGTCCTCTTCGACACCTCGTCACCGGACAAACGCCGGCAGCTCGCCGAGATCGTCGGGGAGTGGATCGACGGCTGCGCCGCGGCCGGTTACCAGGCCGTCGAGCCCGACAACCTCGACTCCTACGAGCGGTCCCGAGGAGGTCTGACGGCCGCCGACAACCTGGCGTTCGGCAAGATCCTCGCCGACCGTGCCCACGCCGCGGGCCTGGCCGTCGGCCAGAAGAACACGGCCGCACTGGCCGAACGGGGCCGCGACCTCGGCTTCGACTTCGCCGTCGCCGAGGAGTGCGGCCAGTACGACGAGTGCGACGCCTACGCGGACGCGTACGACGACCGGGTGCTCGTCGTCGAGTACCGGTCCGACGGCTTCACCGCCGCCTGCGAGGAATGGGGCGACCGCCTGTCCGTCGTGCTGCGGGACGTGGACCTCGTACCGGCCGGGGAGGACGGGTACCACCGCCGCACCTGCTGAAGGGCGCCCAGGGCCGTGGGCCGGAGCCGCCGGAGGCCCCGGCGCCCTCGTCGGACCGCCGGGATAGATTCCGGGCGTGACACTCACCGCGCGTCAACTCGCCCTGGCCACACTGGACCGGCAGATGCTTCTCCGGCGGGAACGGCACGACGTCACCGAAGCGGTCCGCCGGCTCTGCGCCCTGCAGGCCCAGGAGCCGGCATCCCCGTACCTGGCGCTGTGGAACCGCCTGGAGGACTTCGCCTTCGCGGACCTCGACGCGGCGTTCACCCAGGGCTCCGTCGTCAAGGCGTCGCTCATGCGGATCACGCTGCACGCGGTGCACGCCGACGACCACGCCCCCTTCCGCGCCGCGATGCTCCAGACCCTGCGCGGCGCCCGGCTCGCCGACGCCCGCTTCCGCGCGACCGGGCTCGCCCCCACCGACGCCGACGCCCTGGTCCCGGGCATGGCCGGATACCTGGCCCGCGCGCGTACCGGCGCCGAGGTGGAGCGGGAACTGGCGGGGACGGTGGGGGAACACGCCCACCGCGTGTGGTGGGCGCTGCGCACCTACGCCCCCGTCCGCCACGCACCG
>NZ_JACADT010000357.1:0-5355 GCF_013421635.1 Streptomyces sp. UH6
CTGCTGCTCGGAAGCGGTCAGCGCACCGCGCGGCGCAACGCCTGGAGCGGCGTCGTCGCGGACCGGCAGCGCGCCCGGGAACGGGTCGAGGTGCAGCGCGTGCTCGACGGAGCGCCCGCGCCGCGCTCCTGACCGGTCACCGCGCGGGACCGGCCGGGCACGGAGCGGGCACCGCCTTCGTGGCGGCGGGGTCGTGCACGTAGACTTCCAGACATGGCGAGGAAGGAAACCGCAGCGGAGTCTGCGAATGCCGGGCGACTCAAGCAGATCGCCCTGACGTACAAGATGACCCGCAGGGCCGACAAGAAGATCGGTCTTGTACTCGCGGCTGTCGGAATCATCACCTTCGGTGTCTTCCTCGCGATCGGCTTCTTGATCGGTCACCCGATCTACCTGGGCATCCTCGGTCTGCTGGTCGCCCTGCTGGCGACGGCGATCGTGTTCGGGCGCCGGGCCGAGCGGGCAGCCTTCGGGCAGATGGAGGGCCAGCCGGGCGCGGCGGCGGCGGTGCTGGACAACATCGGCCGGGGCTGGTCGACGACGCCGGCGGTCGCGATGAACCGCAGCCAGGACGTGGTGCACCGGGCGGTCGGCAAGGCCGGCATCGTGCTGGTCGCGGAGGGCAACCCCAACCGGGTGAAGAGCCTGCTCGTGGCCGAGAAGAAGAAGATGAACCGTATCGTCGCCGACGTGCCGGTGCACGACATCGTCGTGGGCAACGACGAGGGCCAGGTGCCGCTGAAGAAGCTGCGCACCACGATGATGAAGCTCCCCCGGGTGCTCACCGGCCCGCAGGTCACCACCACCAACGACCGGCTGCGGGCGATGGGCGACCTGATGAAGAACATGCCGCTTCCCAAGGGCCCCATGCCGAAGGGCATGAAGCTCCCCCGCGGCAGCAAGGGCCGCTGACCCGCTGCCCCCGACCCCACGTGAAGGGCGCCCGGTCCCCCGGGCGCCCTTCCGCATGTCCGTCCCGGTGGCGCGTCAGATGCGGACCTCGACCGTGCCGGCGGCGCGGTCGTGGAGGCCGCGGCCGTCCCGGTCCCAGACCAGGGCGGGGAGGGCCAGGCACAGCAGCAGCGTCCGCAGGGCCGCCCGCCACGGCACCACCGTGCCGCTGGAGAGTGCCACCACCCGCAGCCCGAAGAGCCGCTTGCCCGGTGTGAAGCCGAGGGTGCCCACGGTCAGCACGCCCAGCGCGAAGAAGATCAGCAGTGCCCAGTTGCCCGTTGCCTGACCGTAGCCATCGGTGATGAGACCGTATGCGATCAGCATGCAGAGACCCCAGTCCACGGCCAGCGCGCCGAGACGCCGCCCGGGGCGCGCCACCGAGCCGGGGCCCTGCTCGGGCAGCCCGAGCTGCTGGCCGCGGTAGCCGAAGTCGACACCGGCCTCCTCCGCCGCCGCGCGGGGGCCGGAGAGCCACGATCCGAGTGCTTGCCTGTTGTCCACGGACTCCACGGTACTTGCCGTGCGCGCGCGTGGCGGAGGGCGGGGTGCGCCCGGCCGTCCGGGGCAGGACCATGGAAGGAGACCCCCGCGCGCCGGCGGTACGCCGCCGACGAGCTGCCGGTTAACTTCCCGGAAACAAATGAGTCATGTTCGAGAAATCGCCGATCACTAGGGTCCCAGACAGCGTGTGTCACCGCACTGGCGCACGAAGTACTACCACCCCTGGCGGAACCGGCCGGGAGTAGGAGGAGCTGGATGTTCCAGAACGCCGACGAGGCCAAGAAGTTCATCGCCGATGAGGACGTCAAGTTCGTTGACGTTCGCTTCTGCGACCTGCCGGGCGTGATGCAGCACTTCACGATTCCCGCCGAGGCGTTCGACCCGCACGAGGAGCTCGCCTTCGACGGCTCGTCGATCCGCGGCTTCCAGGCCATTCACGAGTCGGACATGGCCCTGCGCGCCGACCTGAGCACGGCCCGTGTCGACCCGTTCCGCCGGGACAAGACCCTCAACATCAACTTCTTCATCCACGACCCGATCACGGGCGAGCAGTACTCCCGCGACCCGCGGAACGTGGCGAAGAAGGCCGAGGCCTACCTGGCGTCCACCGGCATCGCCGACACCGCCTTCTTCGGGCCCGAGGCCGAGTTCTACGTCTTCGACTCGGTGCGCTTCTCCACCGAGGCCAACCAGGCCTTCTACCACATCGACTCCGAGGCGGGCGCCTGGAACGTCGGTGCCACGGAGAACAACCGCGGTTACAAGGTCAAGTACAAGGGCGGCTACTTCCCGGTCGCGCCGGTCGACCACTTCGCCGACCTGCGCGCGGAGATGTCCCTGGAGCTGGCCGCGTCCGGTCTCCAGGTCGAGCGCCAGCACCACGAGGTGGGCACCGCCGGCCAGGCGGAGATCAACTACAGGTTCAACACGCTGCTGGCCGCGGCCGACGACCTGATGCTGTTCAAGTACATCATCAAGAACGTCGCCTGGAGGAACGGCAAGTCCGCCACCTTCATGCCCAAGCCGATCTTCGGCGACAACGGCTCCGGCATGCACGTCCACATGTCCCTGTGGACCGACGGCCAGCCGCTGTTCTACGACGAGACCGGCTACGCCGGCCTGTCCGACATGGCCCGCCACTACATCGGCGGCATCCTCAAGCACGCCCCGTCGCTGCTGGCCTTCACCAACCCGACGGTGAACTCCTACCACCGCCTGGTCCCGGGCTTCGAGGCCCCGATCAACCTGGTGTACTCGCAGCGCAACCGCTCCGCCGCGATGCGCATCCCGATCACCGGCGCCAACCCGAAGGCCAAGCGCGTCGAGTTCCGCGCCCCGGACTCCTCCGGCAACCCGTACCTGGCCTTCGCCGCGCTGATGATGGCCGGCCTGGACGGCATCAAGAACAAGATCGAGCCGGCCGAGCCGATCGACAAGGACCTCTACGAGCTGGCTCCCGAGGAGCACGCCAACGTCGCGCAGGTCCCGACCTCCCTCGACGCCGTGCTCAAGGCGCTGGAGGACGACCACGAGTACCTGCTCCAGGGTGACGTCTTCACGGCGGACCTGATCGAGACCTGGATCGAGTACAAGCGCACCAACGAGATCGCCCCGATCCAGCTCCGCCCGCACCCGCACGAGTTCGAGCTGTACTACGACATCTAAAACCGTGCGGACCGGAGCAGGCAGGTAGAGCTCCGGGCCGTACGCGGGCCGTGGGCCGTGTCTTCCCCCGTCGAGGGGGAGGGCACGGCCCACGGCCGTTTCCGCGGGCGCGCGGGACGACGGGGCCGCGCTGATCGCCCTGCGCACCGACTTTGCGCAAACGTCTCGAAAGTTTCGGAATCCGGCCCCCGTCCCAGGTGGCGTCCCTGGGCGGGGTTTTGATCATCCTCGGTGCACAGCCGCCCGGGGCTGCTCTAACACCGTTGTCAGCAGGGGGTCTTGAGCGGGCCGAGGTCTCGAGAGATTTCGAAAGTTCTACCGAAACAATTGACACGGATGTGCGTCTCCGCACACTGGTCATCAGTCACCATCCCCCCACCCACAAAGGAGGACTGACGGATGAACAGTGACGTTCAGCTCGTCGGCCGCGAGCGCCGCAGAGTCCCATCCGTGATCCGCACTGTCAGCGTCCTGATCGTGGCCTTCCTCGCCTACGTGGCCGGCTTCGCCCCGGCGAACGCGGCCACGGTCGTGACGTCCAACAGCACCGGCACCCACGAGGGCAACTTCTACTCGTTCTGGCAGGAGGCCAGTGGCGGGTCCATGACCCTGAACTCGGGCGGCAACTACAGCGTCACCTGGAACAGCAACGCGAGGAACATCGTCGTCGGCAAGGGCTGGAACCCGGGCAACGCGACCGACTCGGTCACGTACTCGGGCTCGTTCAACTGCAACGGCAACTGCTACCTGGCGCTGTACGGGTGGTACCAGAACCCGCTGGTCGAGTGGTACATCGTCGAGAACTGGGGCAACTACAACCCCAGCACCGGAGCCACCCGCGTCGGCTCGGTCCAGTCGGACGGCAGCACCTACGACCTGTACAAGGCCACCCGCACCAACGCTCCGTCCATCGAGGGCACCAAGACCTTCACCCAGTACTTCGCGGTCCGTCAGGCCAAGCGCACCGGCGGCACCATCACCAAGTCGACGATCTTCAACGCCTGGAGGAACGCCGGTCTGCAGTTCGGCTCCGCCAACTACGAGATCATGGCCACCGAGGGCTACAACAGCAGCGGCAGCTCCAACATCACGGTGAGCCGCGGCGGTTCCTCCGGCGGTGGCGGCGGTGGCGGCACCACCCCGCCGCCCACCAACCCGGGCGGCTGCACGGCGGTCCTGTCGGCGGGTGACAAGTGGAGCGACCGGTACAACCTCAACGTGTCGGTCAGCGGCTCCAGCAACTGGACCGTCACGGTCAAGGTCCCGTCGCCGGAGAAGGTCCTGGCGACCTGGAACGTCTCGGCGAGCTATCCGGACGCCCAGACCCTGGTGGCGAAGTCCAACGGCAGCGGCAACAACTGGGGCATGACTCTCCAGACGAACGGCACCTGGACCTGGCCCACCGTGAGTTGTAGCGCGGGCTGATCCGGTTCGGGCCCGTCCCCACGCCGGGCCCGGGCCGGACCGCAGACAGGCGCCACCCAGGACGAGGGCCGTCCGGACGTACCGTGTCCGGGCGGCCCGAGCCGCTCCCCGACCAGGAGACCTCACCCATGCCCACGTCGTTCCGTCCGCCCGCCGCCGGGGGCACCGCCTGCCGCGGGTACGTCGGCCTCACCTTCGACGACGGGCCGTCGGGCCGCACCCCGGCCCTGCTGACCGCCCTGCGCGAGGCGGGGCTGCGGGCCACCATGTTCAACCAGGGCAACCACGTCGAGGCGGACCCCGGCCTGGTGCGCGCCCAGGTCGCCGCCGGGATGTGGGTGGAGAACCACAGCTACAGCCACCCGTACATGACCCGGCTCGACCCGGCCGCGATGGAGTCCGAGATCGCCCGGACGCAACGGGCCGTCGCCGCCGCGGGCGGAGGCGTCCCGACGCTGTTCCGCCCGCCGTACGGCGACACCGACGACACCCTCCGGGCCACCGCGGCGAAGTACGGCCTCACGGAGATCCTCTGGGACGTCGACCCGCAGGACTGGAACGGCGCGAGCGCCGACGCCATCGTCGAGGCGGCCGGACGGCTCACCGACGGCCAGGTCATCCTCCTGCACGACTGGCCCGCCACCACCCTGGAGGCCGTCCCGCGGATCGGCCGGGTGCTGGCCGCCAAGGGACTGCGCACGGGCAGGATCTGCCCGGTCACCGGCCGGGCGGTGGCACCGGACGGGACCTGAGGGCGCGGCACGCGGCGGCCGTGTCCGTGTCCGTGTCCGTGTCCGGGGCCGAGCCCGA
>NZ_JACADT010000358.1:0-5335 GCF_013421635.1 Streptomyces sp. UH6
ACGCGGTGCGGGCGGTGGCTGGCGATGCCCGGCGGGGCCGGCGCCAGCGGGATCAGCAGGTCCATCGGGTCCGGCAGGCCCGCCGAGGCGTCCGCCACGACGTCCGCGTGCAGCCAGAGGGTCAGCATGTACAGGCCCGGCACCGAGAGCAGGCGGGGCTGGTAGGGCTGCGGCGCCTCCTCGGCCTGGCGCAGGGCGCGTTCGGTCGAGGTGACGTACGGGCCCTCGAAGAAGTGCGAGAACGCCCAGCCCTCCGCGGTCTGCACGGTTTCGGCGGCGGCCACCGCGTGGTCGCCGGCACGGATCAGGAAACGCCAGCCGGCGAGCCGGATGACGGGCACCCCTTCCGCGGTGATGCGGTCCAGGACGTGGACCGGCAGGGGCAGTTCGGGGTTGAGGGGTCCCTGGGCGCTGCGCAGGGACGGCGTGTGCGCGTGACGGACCGCGGCGGGGGTGCCGAGGGCCGCCAGGACGGTGCGCAGGGCGGCGGGAGGTGCCGGCGGGACATGCAGCGGCATGGTGGGTCGCCTCTCTTACGACAGGCGCGGTGGCGCGCGGGTGAGGGTGGGCGCTGTCTGCTGTCAGCTCGAGGGGTCGGAGAGCCGTTGCCGGGCCGGTCGCGTCGCTCGGACCGGGTCCGGCCCGAAGTCACCAGGGTGACGGGGCGCACGGCTGTGGGCGCACGCGCTTCTCCGCCTCGTTTGCGCAGTTTATACGACCCGTGTTCACGGAGTGTTTCCGCTAGCTGTTTTCCATGTGAACGGCAAGGTTTCTTCCCGCCGTAATTTCGACGCGTTATCTCCCGATTTCCCGGGTGCTCCAGGTGGGTGACCTCGGGATATGTCCGGGACGGGGTCGGCCGGATTCGTCCACCGTTTTACCCGCGCCTCGAGGCCCGTCAATCCGCGCCCACGGTCATGCCGTGCGAATGTGCCGAATGGCGCTCGAGGTCAGCCTAACGGTCGGCGGGTCCTCGCGGGGACGTTATCGATCGTCCAGGGCGGGCATCATCAGTTGCGGACCGGACGAGGGACCCGGGCGACAGACAGACGGACACCGGCCGCAGAGGCGGCCGACCCATCCGAGGAGGACGCAGCGATGGGGGAGAAGGTCGAGGCAGGGTCGTTCGACCTGTCCGATCGCCAGAGCTACCGCGACAAGCTCCAGCGGTGCCTGGCGGGTCTTGAGCGGTTGCTGAAGGAGAGGCAGTTCGACCGGCCGAAGAATCTCATGGGTCTGGAGATCGAGCTGAATCTCGCGGGCTCCGACGGCATGCCGCGAATGATGAATGCGGAAGTGCTGGAGCGGATCGCGAGCCGTGATTTCCAGACCGAACTGGCGATGTTCAACCTCGAGGTCAACATCGAACCGCACCGGCTCGGCGGGCAGGTATTCGACCAGCTCGCGGAGGAGCTGCGGACGTCATTGGCATATGCCCACCGAAAGGCCGGGGAGGTCGACGCCGGGATCGTGATGATCGGCATCCTGCCGACGCTCGAGCGGGACGATCTGATCTCCGCCAACATTTCCGACGTCGACCGCTACACGCTGCTGAACGACCAGATCGTGTCCGCGCGCGGCGAGGACTTCACGCTGGAGATCGACGGCGTCGAGCGGCTCACCACCACCGCGCGGTCGATCACCCCGGAGGCGGCCTGCACCTCGGTGCAGCTGCACCTGCAGGTCACGCCCGAGCGGTTCCCGGACGTGTGGAACGCGGCCCAGGCCGTCTCGGCGGCGCAGATCGCGGTGGGCGCCAACTCCCCCTTCCTGTTCGGCAAGGAGCTGTGGCGGGAGTCGCGGCCGCCGCTGTTCCAGCAGTCCACGGACACCCGGCCGCCGGAGCTTCAGGCGCAGGGCGTCCGGCCGCGGACATGGTTCGGCGAGCGGTGGGTGTCCTCGGCGGTCGACCTGTTCGAGGAGAACCTGACGTACTTCCCGGCGCTGCTGCCGATCATGGACGACGAGGACCCGATGGAGGTGCTCGACGCCGGCGGCACGCCCAAGCTCGCCGAGATGGTGCTGCACAACGGCACCGTGTACCGGTGGAACCGCCCGGTCTACGACGTCGCCGACGGCACCGCGCACCTGCGGGTGGAGAACCGGGTGCTGCCGGCCGGGCCGACGGTGATCGACGTGGTGGCCAACGCCGCGTTCTACTACGGACTGGTGCGGGCGCTGGCGGAGGAGGCGCGGCCGGTGTGGACGCGGCTGCCGTTCGAGGCGGCGGCCGCCAACTTCGAGACCGCGTGCCGGTACGGGATCGACGCGCGGCTGGAGTGGCCGCGCCGCGGGCGGCCGGGCGGCACGCAGCAGGTCGAGGCGGTGACGCTGGTGCTCGACGAACTGCTGCCGCTGGCCCACGCCGGGCTCGAGGCATGGGGCATCGAGCCGGCCGACCGCGAGCTGTACCTCGGGGTGATCGAGGAGCGGTGCCGCAGGCGGGTGAACGGGGCGTCCTGGCAGGCGGCGGCGTTCCACACCGCGCTGGAGCGGGGCATGTCGCGGCAGGAGGCGCTGGCGGCGACCACGCGGCGGTACGCGGAACTCCAGTGGCGGGGGGACCCCGTGCACACCTGGCCCGCGGGGCTGCCCGCGTCCGGGGGGCGGTAGGGGCCACCGGCCCCACCGGTGGTCCGGGCCGGGAGTGTCCGCCCGGGGCCCGCTCTGGCAAGCTGTGGTGCCGGTGGTGCGGTCCGACGGAGGCGTGGGTGACGGGGTTGGGGTCCGAGGTGGTGTCGCGGCGGACGCTGCGGGACGAGACGCTGCTGGTGCTCGCCCTGTCGCTGGGCGCCAGCGCCGTGGCGGCGGTCATCAGTTTCACCGGGTCGTTGACGCGGCCCGGCGGACTCAAGGACCAGGCGGCCACCCTCAACGCGTCGGCGGCGCCGGGCCGGCCCTGGCTGGACCTCGCCTGGCAGCTCTTCGGGATCGCCTCCGCGCTCGTCCCCGTGCTGCTCGTCGCGCACTTCCTCACCCGTGAGGGAGGGGGCCTGCGGACGCTCGGCTTCGACCGGACCCGGCCGTGGTCGGACCTCGGCCGGGGCGCCGCCGTCGCCGCGGTGATCGGCAGCACCGGCATCGCCTTCTACCTCGCGGCCCGCGGTCTCGGTTTCAACCTCACCGTGGTGCCCGAGGCGCTGCCGGACGTGTGGTGGAAGTTCCCGGTGCTGATCCTCTCCGCCGCGCAGAACGCGGTGGTCGAGGAGGTCATCGTCCTCGGTTACCTGCTGCACCGGCTGGGCGGGCTCGGCTGGAGCCCGGGCGCCGCACTCGCCGCCAGCTCGGTGCTGCGCGGCACCTACCACCTCTACCAGGGCATCGGCGGATTCGTCGGCAACCTGGTGATGGGCGTCGTGTTCGTGCTGCTGTACCGGCGGTGGGGCCGGGTGGGGCCGCTGGTGGCGGCCCACACGCTGCTCGACGTCGGCGCGTTCGTGGGCTACGCGCTGCTCGCCGGGCGGGTCGACTGGCTGCCCACCGCGCCCTGATCCCCCATCACCTCCGGCCGGTCACTCCGGCGGCGCCAGCAGGTCGCCCTCGACGACGGTGACCGCCCGCCCGGTCAGCAGGGTGCGTTCGCCCCGGAGTTCCGTGCGGACCAGGCCCGAACGCCGCGACGCCTGCAGGCCCGTGAGGACGGTACGGCCCAGGCGCCCCGACCAGAACGGGGCCAGCGCCGTGTGGGCGCTGCCGGTCACCGGATCCTCGTCGATGCCCACCCGGGGGAAGAAGCAGCGGGAGACGAAGTCGTGACCGGCGGCGGGGCCGGCCGGACGCGCGGTGGCGATGACGCCGCGCTCCGAGCAGGTGGCCAGGGCCTTGAGGTCGGGCGAGAGGCCGCGCACGGTCTTCTCGTCGGCGACCTCCACCAGCAGGTCTCCCACGTTCGGCCCGGTGTCCAGGACGGTGAGCGGCTCGGCGCCCAGGGCCTCGGCGAGCCCCGGCGGGGCCTCCACGGTGGTCAGCGGGGCGGTGGGGAAGTCCAGGGTGATCGAGCCGTCCTCGGCCGGGGTGGCCAGCAGCACCCCGCTGCGGGTGGCGAAGCGGACCGGGCCCCGGTGGGCGCCGGTGGCGCCCAGGACATGGGCGGTGGCGAGCGTGGCGTGGCCGCAGAGGTTCACCTCGGCGGCCGGGGTGAACCAGCGCAGGGCCCAGTCCGCCTCGCCGCCGCCGGGCAGCGGGTGGGCGAAGGCGGTCTCCGCCTGGTTCATCTCCAGGGCCACGTTCTGCAGCCAGGCGTCGTCGGGGAAGGCGTCCAGGAGCAGGACGCCCGCGGGGTTGCCGCCGAACGGGCGGTCGGTGAAGGCGTCGACGAGTCGGATACGCATGACAGGACGTTAACGGGCCGCCTCACGCCCGCGACAAGGCCAATCGCGGGCCGGTGGACCGCAGCCGCCGTGAGCGCGCGGGTCCGGGGAATGAGACAGCAGCTATCCGGGATGACGGTCCTGTCGGGTGCTGTCATCATGACTGCGTGCGTGACTCAGGGACAGGCGTGGAGCGTTCCGGGAAGGGTGCGGGACTCACTCTCGCAGTCCTGTCCGCGGTGGCGTTCGGTGGATCGGGTGTGGCGGCCAAGCCGCTGATCGAAGCGGGCCTCGACCCGCTGGAGGTGGTCTGGCTGCGGATCACCGGAGCGGCGCTGGTGCTGCTCCCGGTGGCCTGGCGGCACCGTGGACTGGTGCGGCGCAGGCCCCTGGTGCTCCTCGGGTTCGGCCTGTTCGCGGTGGCGGGCGTCCAGGCCGCCTACTTCGCGGCCATCTCCCGGATCCCGGTCGGCGTCGCCCTGCTGGTCGAGTACCTGGCGCCCGCCCTGGTGCTGGGCTGGGTGCGGTTCGTGCAGCGCCGGCCGGTCACCCGCGCGGCGGCGCTGGGCGTGGTGCTGGCGGTGACCGGGCTGGCGTGCGTGGTCGAGTTCTGGTCGGGGCTCGTCTTCGACCCCCTGGGGCTGCTGCTGGCCCTCGCCGCCGCCTGCTGCCAGGTCGCCTACTTCGTGCTGGCCGATCACGGCTCCGACGGCGGCCGGGAGGCGCCCGACCCGTTGGGCGTGATCGCCTTCGGTCTGCTGGTCGGCTGCCTGGCGATGACCCTGGTGGCGCGGCCGTGGGGGATGGACTGGGCCGTGCTGGCGGGGACCGTCGGCATGGACGGCACCCCGGTGCGGGCCTGGGTGCTGCTGGCGTGGATCGTGCTGGTCGCGACCGTCCTGGCGTACATCACCGGCGTGGTGTCGGTGCGGCGGCTGTCGCCCGCCGTCGCCGGCGTGGTCGCCTGCGCCGAGGCCGTGGTGGCCGCGGCGGCGGCCTGGCTGCTGCTCGGGGAGCACCTGGGA
>NZ_JACADT010000359.1:0-5325 GCF_013421635.1 Streptomyces sp. UH6
GACGGAGGCCGAACCCTCGGAGCCGGCCCGGGCCGAACTGTAGGCGGCGGGCGCACGTCGCGGCCCGCCCTCCGTCAGGCCACGAACGCGCGGGTCGCCTCCACGCCGAGCGGCGCCCCGGTCTCCACCAGGCGGACGGCGTCGGCCAGCCGCGAGGCCGCCTCGTCGGCCAGCGCGCCGCCCACCGTGAACGGCAGCCGGACGTACCCCTCGAACGCCCCGTCGACCCCGAACCGGGGTCCGGAGGCCACCCGGACGCCCACCCGCTCCCCGGCGACGGCGATCCGTGAACCGGAGAGCCCGCCCGCCCGGACCCAGAGGGTGAGCCCTCCGGCCGGCACCGTGAACTCCCAGGACGGCAGTTCCCGCCGGACCGCGGCGACCAGCGCGTCCCGGTTCTCGCGGGCCTGGGCGCGCCGCCAGGCGACGGCGTCCTCCCACTCCCCGGTGTCCATCAGCCAGGCCACCGCGAGCTGTTCCAGCACCGGCGTGCCGAGGTCGGCGTAGGCGCGGGCGGCGACCAGCGACCGGATGATCTCGGGCGCGGCGCGGACCCAGCCGATGCGCATCCCGGCCCAGAACGCCTTGCTGGCGGACCCCACCGTGATCACCGAGGAGCCGGCCGGGTCGAAGGCGCACATCGGCCGGGGCAGCTCCACGTCCTCGTCCAGCCGCAGCTCCCGCATGGTCTCGTCGGCGACCACGACCGTGCCCGCCGCCCGGGCGGCGTCGACCAGGAGCCGCCTGCGCTCCTCGTCGGCGAGCGCGCCGGTCGGGTTGTGGAAGTCGGCGACCACGTAGGCGAGCCGCGGCGCGGACTCGCGCAGCACCTGGCGCCAGCGCTCCATCTCCCAGCCCGTGACGCCCTTGCCCATCGCGACCGGCACCAGTCGCGCGCCGGCCTCACGGATCAGCTGGAGGATGTTGGCGTAGCTGGGCGACTCCACGGCGACCCGCTCGCCGCGCCCGGCGAAGAGGTGGCAGATGGCGTCGATCGCCCCCATGGCGCCGGTGGTCACCATGACCTGCTCCGGCATGGTGGGCACGCCCAGCTCGGTGTACCGGCGCGCGATGGTGGCGCGCAGCGCGGGCAGGCCGGCCGGGTAGTCGCCGTGGGTGGTGGCGTACGGCGGCAGGTCGCCGAGGGCTCCCTGGACGGCACGGGTCACCCACGGCTCGGGGGCGTTCAGCGCGGCCGTGCCCAGGTCGATGAGGGTGCCGAGGGACTCCGGCGGCAGCGGCTCCAGACCACGGGCGGGCAGCGGGTTGCCGGGCGGGACGGCGGTCCAGCTGCCCGCGCCGCGCCGTGACTCCAGGAAGCCCTCGGCCCGCAGGGCCTCGTAGGCGGCGGCGACGGTGGTGCGGCTGACCGAGATCGCCGAGGCGAGTTCCCGCTCCGCGGGCAGCCGGGCGGCGACCGGGACCCGGCCCTCGAGCACCAGCAGCCGGATGCCGTCGGCGAGGGCCCGGTAGGCGGGCAGCCGGCGGTCTCCGGGCCGGGGCGGCCGCTGCTGTTGCGAGGCGAGCTGCCGGGCCAGTTGGGGGGCGCCCACCACCGAGGTCCACCGTTGCATGCGTCCAGTCCACCTTCCCCGAATTGGCCCTGTCGAGCCGTGTCCCACAAGCCACAGAGTGGCACGCACCGGTCCACGAACACCACAGGGGGTTCCTCTTGCTCGCCCGCCGCCTCGTCCAGCTCTACCTCGGTCTCACCCTCTACGGGGCGAGCTGCGCGCTGCTGCTGCGCGCGGAACTCGGTCTCGAGCCCTGGGGGGTCCTCAACCAGGGCGTGTCCGAACTGACCGGCCTGACCGTCGGCACCGTCTCCGTCGTGGTCGGCGCCCTGGTCCTGCTGCTCTGGATCCCCCTGCGCCAGCGGCCCGGGCTGGGCACCGTCTCCAACGTCTTCGTGGTGGGCCTCACCATGGACGCCACCCTCGCCCTGGTCCCCGGCACCGACGGGCTCCTGCCCCGCTGGTTCCTGCTGCTCGCCGGGCTGGTCCTCAACGGCCTCGCCTCCGGCCTCTACATATCCGCCGGCTTCGGTCCGGGTCCGCGGGACGGCCTGATGACGGGACTGCACCACCGCACCGGCCGCTCCCTCCGCCTGCTGCGCACCGGCATCGAGCTCGCCGTCGTGGTGACCGGCTTCCTGCTGGGCGGCACCGTCGGCGCGGGCACGCTGCTGTACGCGCTGGCCATCGGCCCGCTGATCCAGTTCTTCCTCCGTCTCTTCACACCCGCCCGCGCGCGGCCCGGCTCCCAGCAGGAGCAGGAGCCGGAGCCGGAACCGGCCCCTGGCCCCGGCGGGGTCACCGCGGGCCCCCTCCCGGCGCCGGCCCCCGAGGGCGCGATACTGCGTCCGTGACGACGACCCGCACCCGCCACCCGTATCTGGACCACCCCGGCCCGATCGCCTTCGCGCACCGCGGCGGGGACGCCGACGGGCTGGAGAACACCGCCGCCCAGTTCCGGCGCGCCGCCGACGCCGGCTACCGGTACATGGAGACCGACGTCCACGTCACGGCCGACGGCGTGCTGGTCGCCTTCCACGACGACACCCTGGACCGGGTGACCGACGGCACCGGCCGGATCTCCGAGCTGCCGTGGAGCGAGGTCCGGCAGGCACGGGTGGCGGGCCGGGAGCCGGTGCCGCTGCTCGGGGAACTGCTGGAGACCTTCCCCGGCGTCCGCTGGAACGTGGACGTCAAGGAGGAGGGGGCGCTGCTCCCCCTGCTGGAGCTGCTGGAGGCCACGGCCTCCTGGGACCGGGTGTGCGTGGGGTCGTTCTCCGAGTCCCGGGTGGCACGTGCACAGCGGCTGGCCGGACCCCGGCTGGCCACCTCGCTCGGCACCGCCGGCGTCCTCGGTCTGCGGCTGTGCTCCTGGGGGCTGCCCGTCGGCCCGCGGACGTCCGCGCTGGCCGCCCAGGTCCCGGTCGCCCAGTCCGGCATCCCGGTGGTGGACCGCCGTTTCGTCCGGGCGGCACACGCCCGCGGCCTGCAGGTACACGTGTGGACGATCAACGATTCCGTAGAAATGCACAGGCTCCTCGACCAAGGGGTCGATGGCATCATGACCGATCACATCGACACGCTGCGCGCGGTGATGGAGGACCGGGGCGTCTGGGCCTGACCACGCGCGGCTCCCATCGGCGCGAAGCGAGGTTCGGGTGGGCAGCATCACAGTGCGGACGGACGGGGCCGGCACGGCCGACGGACGTCGGCGCGAGCAGCGCGGCTGGTACTTCTACGACTGGGCCTGCTCGGTCTACTCCACCAGCGTGCTCACCGTCTTCCTCGGCCCCTACCTGACCTCGGTCACCAAGGCCGCCGCCGACGAGGAGGGGCTGGTCCACCCGCTCGGGATCCCCGTGAGCGCGGGCTCGTTCTTCGCCTACACCGTGTCCCTGTCGGTGGTCGTCGCGGTGCTGGTGATGCCGGTGGTGAGCGCCGTCGCGGACCGCACCGGCCGGAAGAAGCCGCTGCTGGGGCTCTTCGCCTACCTGGGCGCCACCGCGACCACCGCCATGTTCTTCCTGGACGGCGACCGCTACCTGCTGGGCGGCCTGCTGCTGATCGTCGCCAACGCCTCGCAGTCGGTGGCGGCCATGCTCTCCAACGCCTTCCTGCCGCAGATATCCACGCCCGAGGAACGTGACGCGGTCTCGTCGAAGGGCTGGGCGTTCGGGTACGCGGCGGGTGCGCTGATGCTCGTCCTGAACCTGGTGCTGTACACGATGCACGACTCCTTCGGTCTCACCGAGTCGACCGCGGTCCGCATCTGTCTGGCCTCGGCGGGCGTGTGGTGGGGCGTGTTCGCCCTCGTTCCGCTGCGCCGGCTGCGCGACCGCAGGGCGCCGGACGCGGAGTCCTCCGCCTCCACCCCGCGCCGCCTGCTCGAGACGCTGCGCGACATGCGCCGCCACCCGCTGACCCTCGCCTTCCTGCTCGCCTACCTGGTCTACAACGACGGCATCCAGACGGTGATCTCGCAGGCGGCGATCTTCGGCTCCGAGGAACTGGGGCTGGAGCAGTCCACGCTGATCACGGCGGTGCTGCTGGTGCAGGTGCTGGCCGTGGCCGGCGCGCTGGCGCTGGGCCGGATCGCCAGGCGGCACGGCGCCAAGCGCACCGTCCTCGGCTCACTGGCCGCCTGGACCCTGGTGGTGGCCGCCGCCTACTTCATGCCCTCCGGGAACGCGGTCTGGTTCTTCGCGCTGGCGTCCGGGATCGGCCTGGTCATGGGCGGCAGCCAGGCGCTGTCCCGCTCGCTCTTCTCCCACCTGGTCCCGCCGGGCAAGGAGGCCGAGTACTTCGCCGCCTACGAGATCAGCGACCGCGGCACGAGCTGGCTCGGCCCCCTGGTCTTCGGACTGACGTACCAGCTCACCGGCAGCTACCGGGACGCGATCATCTCCCTGGTGGCCTTCTTCGCGCTCGGATTCCTGCTCCTCGCTCGCATTCCTGTGCGGCGTGCGGTCGCCGAGGCGGGGAACACGGTTCCGGAGAAGCTCTGATGCTTTTGGACCCGGAGACGGCGGGGCGGTAGTGTACGCGTTTGGCCTGCCAGGCGTACCGTTACTGCGCGACAAAGGCGCCGCGACGTCGAGTGACATCTCCCGCCAGATGTGACAAACCGGGCGATGGTGGGTACAACAAGGGGCGGCTACGACGGCGACGCATTCGCGTGGAACGGGAATCTTTACCGCCGACCGGACGTTGAGCCGGATGACGACGACAGCGACACCTGTCCTGTGGGCGACAAGCCCGGGAGGCACGATTCATGAGTGAGCGAGCTCTTCGCGGCACGCGCCTCGTGGTGACCAGCTACGAGACCGACCGCGGCATCGACCTGGCCCCGCGCCAGGCGGTGGAGTACGCATGCGAGAAGGGGCATCGATTCGAGATGCCCTTCTCGGTCGAGGCGGAGATCCCGCCGGAGTGGGAGTGCAAGGTCTGCGGGGCCCAGGCACTCCTGGTGGACGGTGACGGACCGGAGGAGAAGAAGGCGAAGCCGGCCCGTACGCATTGGGACATGCTCATGGAGCGCCGCACCCGTGAGGAGCTCGAGGAAGTTCTCGAGGAGCGTCTCGCGGTACTGCGTTCCGGGGCGATGAACATCGCCGTTCATCCTCGCGACACGCGGCGCAAGTCGGCGTAGCCCTCGGCTCGAGCGTCGCGACCCGCGCAACACGGCCGCGGGCGCCGCACGTGATCTCACGTACGGCGCCCGCGGCCGTGTTTTTTCTGGTGCCGTGATCGCTGGGGCGCCGTCATGGCCGCGGTGCCGTGATCGCTGCGGCGCCGCGTTCGTCCCGGTGCC
>NZ_JACADT010000036.1:0-16577 GCF_013421635.1 Streptomyces sp. UH6
CCGGCGCCAGCAGCACCAACGCCGCCCCCTCCCGCTCCGGCTCCTCCAGCCGCGTCCGGGCCCGCCTCGCCCGCCTCGGCGTGCAGCGCTCCAGCGCGTACAACCCCGTCCTGGAGCCGCTGCTGCGGATAGTCCGCGGCAACGACCCGAAGACCGAGACGGCCACCCTCCGCCAGATCGAGAAGGCCTACCAGGTCGCCGAACGCTGGCACCGGGGGCAGAAGCGCAAGAGCGGCGACCCGTACATCACCCACCCGCTCGCGGTCACCACCATCCTCGCCGAGCTGGGCATGGACCCGGCGACGCTGATGGCGGGCCTGCTCCACGACACCGTCGAGGACACCGAGTACGGCCTGGAGCAGCTGCGTCAGGACTTCGGCGACACCGTGGCCCTGCTGGTCGACGGCGTGACCAAGCTGGACAAGGTCAAGTTCGGCGAGGCCGCGCAGGCCGAGACGGTGCGCAAGATGGTCGTCGCGATGGCGAAGGACCCCCGGGTCCTGGTGATCAAGCTCGCGGACCGCCTGCACAACATGCGCACCATGCGCTACCTCAAGCGGGAGAAGCAGGAGAAGAAGGCCCGCGAGACCCTCGAGATCTACGCCCCGCTGGCCCACCGGCTGGGCATGAACACCATCAAGTGGGAGCTGGAGGACCTCGCCTTCGCGATCCTCTACCCCAAGATGTACGACGAGATCGTCCGCCTCGTCGCCGAGCGTGCCCCCAAGCGCGACGAGTACCTCGCCACGGTCATCGACGAGGTCCAGGCCGACCTGCGCGCCGCCCGCATCAAGGCGACCGTCACCGGGCGGCCCAAGCACTACTACAGCGTCTACCAGAAGATGATCGTCCGAGGCCGCGACTTCGCGGAGATCTACGACCTGGTGGGCATCCGCGTCCTCGTGGACACCGTCCGCGACTGCTACGCGGCCCTCGGCACGGTGCACGCGCGATGGAACCCGGTCCCCGGCCGGTTCAAGGACTACATCGCGATGCCCAAGTTCAACATGTACCAGTCGCTGCACACGACGGTCATCGGCCCCGGCGGCAAGCCGGTCGAGCTGCAGATCCGCACCTTCGACATGCACCGCCGCGCCGAGTACGGCATCGCCGCGCACTGGAAGTACAAGCAGGAGGCCGTGGCCGGCGCCTCCAAGGTCCGCACCGACGCCCCGCGCTCCGGCGGGTCCGGCAAGGACAAGGACGCGGTCAACGACATGGCGTGGCTGCGCCAGCTCCTCGACTGGCAGAAGGAGACCGAGGACCCGGGCGAGTTCCTGGACTCGCTGCGCTTCGACCTCTCGCGCAACGAGGTCTTCGTCTTCACCCCCAAGGGCGACGTGATAGCGCTGCCCGCCGGGGCGACCCCGGTGGACTTCGCCTACGCGGTCCACACCGAGGTCGGCCACCGCACCATAGGCGCCCGCGTCAACGGCCGCCTGGTGCCGCTGGAGTCCACCCTGGACAACGGCGACACCGTCGAGGTCTTCACCTCCAAGGCCGACAACGCCGGCCCCTCCCGCGACTGGCTGGGCTTCGTCAAGTCGCCGCGCGCCCGCAACAAGATCCGCGCCTGGTTCTCCAAGGAGCGCCGCGACGAGGCGATCGAGCACGGCAAGGACGCCATCGCGCGGGCCATGCGCAAGCAGAACCTGCCGATCCAGCGGATCCTCACCGGCGACTCCCTGGTCACCATCGCCCACGAGATGCGCTACCCGGACATCTCCTCGCTCTACGCCGCGATCGGCGAGGGCCACGTGGCCGCGCAGAACGTCGTGCAGAAGCTGGTCCAGGCGATGGGCGGCGAGGAGGCGGCCAGCGAGGAGATCGACGAGAGCGTCCCGCCGGCGCGCAGCCGCAAGCGCCGCTCCAGCGCCGACCCGGGCGTCGTGGTCAAGGGCGTCGACGACGTCTGGGTCAAGCTGGCGCGGTGCTGCACGCCGGTGCCGGGCGACCCGATCATCGGCTTCGTCACCCGCGGCAGCGGGGTCTCCGTGCACCGCACCGACTGCGTCAACGTGGACTCGCTCTCCCGCGAGCCCGAGCGGATGCTCGACGTGGAGTGGGCGCCGACGCAGTCCTCGGTGTTCCTGGTCGCCATCCAGGTCGAGGCGCTGGACCGGTCCCGGCTGCTCTCCGACGTCACCCGGGTCCTGTCCGACCAGCACGTCAACATCCTGTCGGCGGCGGTGCAGACCTCCCGGGACCGGGTGGCCACCTCGCGGTTCACCTTCGAGATGGGCGACCCCAAGCACCTGGGACACGTCCTGAAGGCCGTGCGCGGCGTGGAGGGCGTCTACGACGTCTACCGCGTCACCTCCGCCCGGCAGACCCGCTGACGCCCGACGGGCAGCCCCCCGACGGGCAGCCCCCCGACGGGTAGCCCGTACGACGAAGCCCCCGGCCGTGGCGGCCGGGGGCTTCGTCGTACGGTCGGGCGACCCGTCAGCCGCCGAACTCCTGGAGACCCTTGAGGGCCTGGTCCAGCAGGGCCTGACGGCCCTCCAGCTCACGCTCGAGCTTCTCCGCCCTGGCGGTGTTGCCCTGCGCGCGGGCCTGCTCGATCTGACCGCGCAGCTTGTCCACGGCGGCCTGGAGCTGACCGGTCAGCCCCGCGGCGCGCGCCCGCGCCTCCGGGTTGGTGCGACGCCACTCGGCCTCCTCGGCCTCCTGGATCGCCCGCTCCACGGCGTGCATCCGGCTCTCGACCTTCGGCCGCGCGTCCCGCGGGACGTGACCGATGGCCTCCCACCGCTCGTTGATCGAACGGAACGCGGCCCGCGCCGCCTTGAGGTCCGTGACCGGCAGGAGCTTCTCGGCCTCGCCGGCCAGCTCCTCCTTGAGCTTCAGGTTCTCCGCCTGCTCGGCGTCCCGCTCGGCGAAGACCGAGCTGCGGGCGGCGAAGAAGACGTCCTGGGCGCCGCGGAAGCGGTTCCACAGCTCGTCCTCGTGCTCGCGCTGGGCGCGGCCCGCGGCCTTCCACTCGGTCATCAGCTCGCGGTAACGGGCGGCCGTCGGACCCCAGTCGGTCGACCCGGAGAGCGACTCGGCCTCGGCGACCAGACGCTCCTTGACCTTGCGGGCGTCCTCGCGCTGCGAGTCCAGCTGCGCGAAGTGGGCCTTGCGGCGCTTGGAGAACGCGCTGCGGGCGTGCGAGAAGCGGTGCCACAGCTCGTCGTCGGACTTGCGGTCCAGCCGCGGCAGCCCCTTCCAGGTGTCCACCAGCGCCCGCAGCCGCTCGCCGGCCGCCCGCCACTGCTCGGACTGCGCCAGCTCCTCGGCCTCGGTGACCAGCGCCTCCTTGGACTTGCGGGCCTCCTCCGACTGCTTGGCCCGCTGCGCCTTGCGCTCCTCACGACGGGACTCGACCGTCTCCGTGAGCTTGTCCAGACGCGCCCGCAGCGCGTCCAGGTCGCCCACCGCGTGATGGGCGTCGATCTGCTCGCGCAGGTGCTCGACGGCGGCCAGGGCGTCCTTCGCGGCGAGGTCGGTGGTCCGCACCCTCCGCTCGAGGAGGCCGATCTCGACAACCAGGCCCTCGTACTTGCGCTCGAAGTAGGCCAACGCCTCGTCAGGGGAGCCGGCCTGCCAGGAACCGACCACCTTCTCGCCGTCGGCCGTACGCACGTACACGGTCCCCGTCTCGTCGACGCGGCCCCACGGGTCGCTGCTCACAGCGCCTCCTCCACATGATGCCGCGGGGGGTTTCGAGGCCCCGGGCATCCTCCACAGTTTCGTCACCGGTCAACATAGGCGACCGGTGGGTGGCCTGTCCGCATCCCGCGCGACCGAATATCGGCCCGCGGGACCGCGGCAGCGCCTAGGACTTGGTGACGGTCGCCTTGTCGACGACCACCGTCGCGTTCGGGGCGCCGTCCCCCATGCCGGTGCTTTCGCCGGCCTTGGCGATCTTCTCCAGGACGGCCATGCTCTTGTCGTCGAGCTTCCCGAACGGCGTGTAGTTCGGCGGCAGCGGGCTGTCCTGGTAGACCAGGAAGAACTGGCTGCCGTTGGTGTTCGGGCCGGCGTTGGCCATGGCGACGGTGCCCGTCGGGTACGTGTCCTTCTTGAGGGCGTCCGACTTCAGGTTCTCGTCCTTGAGCTCGTACCCCGGACCGCCGGAACCGGTGCCCGTCGGGTCGCCGCACTGGAGCACGTAGATGCCCTGGGTCGTGAGGCGGTGGCACTTCGTGTGGTCGAAGTAGCCCTTCCCGGCCAGGAACTCGAACGAGTTCACGGTGTGTGGGGCGCCCTTGGCGTCCAGCGCGACCGAGATCTCGCCGCAGGTGGTGTCCAGCGTCATCGTGTACTTCGCCGACTCGTCGATCTTCATCGGCGGCTCCTTGTCGAACTGGAGCTCCTCGACCTTGCCCTCGGCCGGCTTCTCGCAGGGGTCCGGCGCCTTGCTCGGCTCGGCGCTCGGCGACGCCGACGCGCCGGCCGCGGTGTTCTCACCGTCGTCCCGCAGGGTGCCCGTGGTGTACAGCGCGAGGCTGCCGACCAGGACCACGCCGAGGACCGACGCGATCACCGCGTTCCGCATGCGCGCCTTGCGGCGGGCGGCGGTGCGCCGCTGCTGCTGGCGCAAGAACTTCTCCCGGGCGAGCTGACGCCGCCGCTGTTCCTGGCTGACCACCGGGTCTCACTCCTCGTGCGAATCGTGCGTCGACCGGGCCGCGTGGGCCTCCTGAGCCGACCGCGTGCGTGTGCCCCGTACCGTATATGGGTTCACCGAGTAATCGGCAGCGCCGGTAGGCTGCTGACGCCAGGGTGGCCGGATGACCACCCGCCCGTATCGACACAACGAGGGACGATCGTGCTCATTGCCGGGTTCCCGGCCGGTGCCTGGGGGACGAACTGTTATCTCGTCGCCCCCGGAGCCGGCGAGGAATGCGTGATCATCGACCCCGGCCACCAGGCCGCCCAGGGAGTCGAGGAGACGCTCAGGAAGCATCGGCTCAAGCCCGTCGCGGTCGTCCTCACCCACGGACACATCGACCATGTCGCCTCGGTGGTCCCGGTGTGCGGCGCGCACGACGTGCCCGCCTGGATCCACCCGGCGGACCGGTACATGATGAGCGACCCCGAGAAGGCGCTCGGCCGGTCCATCGGCATGCCGCTCATGGGTGAGCTGGCCGTCGGGGAGCCCGACGACGTCAAGGAGCTGACCGACGGCGCGCGGCTGGAGCTGGCCGGCCTGGAGTTCTCCGTCGCGCACGCTCCCGGACATACCAAGGGGTCGGTGACCTTCCGGATGCCCGAGGCCGCGGACGTCCCGTCCGTGTTCTTCTCCGGGGATCTGCTGTTCGCCGGCTCCATCGGACGCACCGACCTGCCGGGCGGCGACATGGACGACATGCTCGCGTCGCTGGCCCGCGTGTGCCTGCCGCTGGACGACACCACCGTCGTCCTGTCCGGCCACGGCCCCCAGACGACCATCGGCCAGGAGCGCGCCGCCAACCCCTATCTGCGGCAGGTGGCAGCCGGCCCGGAGGGCTTCCAGGCCCCCCGACGAGGAATGTGACGAGAGAACACCCGTGAGCACTTTCAAGGCCCCCAAGGGCACCTACGACCTGATCCCGCCGAACTCCGCCCGTTACCTGGCGGTGCGCGAGGCCATCTCCGCCCCGCTGCGCAACTCCGGCTACGGCTACATCGAGACGCCCGGCTTCGAGAACGTCGAACTGTTCGCGCGCGGCGTCGGCGAGTCCACCGACATCGTCACCAAGGAGATGTACGCCTTCGAGACCAAGGGCGGCGACCGTCTCGCCCTGCGCCCCGAGGGCACCGCCTCCGTGCTCCGCGCCGCGCTGGAGGCCAACCTCCACAAGGCCGGGAACCTGCCGGTGAAGCTCTGGTACTCGGGTTCCTACTACCGCTACGAGCGTCCGCAGAAGGGCCGCTACCGCCACTTCTCGCAGGTCGGCGCCGAGGCCATCGGCGCCGAGGACCCGGCCCTGGACGCCGAGCTGATCATCCTCGCCGACCAGGCGTACCGCTCCCTGGGCCTGCGCACCTTCCGCATCCTGCTCAACAGCCTGGGCGACAAGGAGTGCCGCCCCGCCTACCGGGCGGCCCTCCAGGACTTCCTGCGCGGCCTCGACCTCGACGAGGAGACCCTGCGCCGCGCGGAGATCAACCCGCTGCGCGTCCTCGACGACAAGCGGGCCGACGTCCAGAAGCAGCTCGTGGGAGCCCCGCTGCTCGAGGACCACCTGTGCGAGGCCTGCAAGGCCTACCACGAGGAGGTCCGCGAGCTGATCACCGCGGCGGGCGTCGCCTTCGAGGACGACCCCAGGCTGGTCCGCGGCCTGGACTACTACACCCGCACCACCTTCGAGTTCGTCCACGACGGCCTCGGCTCGCAGTCCGCGGTGGGCGGCGGCGGCCGCTACGACGGCCTCTCCGAGATGATCGGCGGCCCCGCGCTGCCGTCGGTCGGCTGGGCGCTCGGCGTCGACCGCACGGTGCTGGCCCTGGAGGCCGAGGGCGTGGAGCTGAACCTGCCCGCCGCCACCAGCGTGTTCGCCGTGCCGATGGGCGAGGAGGCGCGCCGCCTGCTGTTCGCCAAGGTCACCGAGCTGCGCAAGGTCGGCATCGCGGCCGACTTCGGCTACGGCGGCAAGGGGCTGAAGGCCGCGATGAAGGCCGCCAACCGCTCCGGCGCCCGTTTCGCGATCGTGGCCGGCGAGCGCGACCTCGCCGAGGGCGTCGTCCAGCTCAAGGACATGGAGTCCGGCGAGCAGAGCGCGGTCGGTGTGGGCGAGATCATCGCCGAGCTGGAGGCCCGGCTCGGCTGAGACCCGCCGCCCGCGGTTCTCCCGGGGCGTTCCCTCCACGGAGGGGACGCCCCGTCGTCGTTCCGCGGCCGTGTCCTTCCCCGCGTCCGCCCCCCCCGTGCGCCCCGTTTTCGCCCATGTGTGCGCCCCCGGAACGGACGTCCCCGGCGGGCGGGGCCTTCGGGGCATCCGGGCGGCCCTTGTTTACGTCAGTCCGACGGCGGGCCGGGCAGAGTGCGGCACAATGGCCGTGCCTCAACCTCTTCGATGCAGGGAATCGGTGTGATGAGCAGCATGACGACGGTCCACGACGTGCCGGCGCCCCGGACCGGGGACGACGGTCCGCGCCGACTGGGCGGCAGCCGGGGCTTCGGCGTGCTCCTGGCCATCACCGGCGCGCTCGGTGTGCTCGCCTCGTGGATCATCACCATGGACAAGTTCCACCTGCTCGAGGACCCGGACTTCACCCCGGCCTGCAGCCTGAACCCGATCTTCTCCTGCAAGAACATCATGCAGAGCGACCAGGCCTCGGTCTTCGGCTTCCCGAACCCGCTGCTGGGCCTGGTGACCTACGCCGTCGTCGTCTGCGTGGGCATGAGCGTGATCGCGGGGGCCCGGTTCCCCCGCTGGTACTGGCTCACCCTCAACGCCGGCACGCTCTTCGGCGTCGGGTTCTGCACCTGGCTGATGATCCAGTCCCTGTACGAGATCCACAACCTCTGCCTGTGGTGCATGCTCGCCTGGACCGCGACCATCGTCATGTTCTGGTACGTGACCTCGTTCAACGTCCGCAACGGCTTCCTGCCCGCGCCCAAGGGGCTGCGGACCTTCTTCGACGAGTTCACCTGGGTGCTCCCCGTGGTGCACATCGGCGTCGTCGCGATCCTGATCTTCTCGCGCTGGGGCAGCGCCCTCTGGGCCTGACCGGTCGGCCCGCCGCTCTGTCCGAGCCGTGGCTTAGGGTTTCCGTGTGGAGCCCGACCTGTTCACCGCCGCTGCCGAAGAACGCCAGGAGAAGGACCCGGCCGCCAGTCCGCTGGCGGTCCGGATGCGCCCGCGCACACTCGACGAGGTCGTGGGGCAGCGGCACCTGCTGAAGCCCGGGGCCCCGCTGCGCCGCCTGGTCGGCGAAGGGGCCTCCGGCCCGGCCGGGCCCTCCTCGGTGATCCTCTGGGGACCGCCGGGCACCGGCAAGACCACCCTCGCCTACGTGATCTCCAAGGCCACCGACAAGCGGTTCGTGGAACTCTCCGCGATCACCGCGGGCGTCAAGGAGGTCCGGGCCGTCATCGACGGCGCCCGCCGCGCCACCGGCGGCTTCGGCAAGGAGACGGTCCTCTTCCTCGACGAGATCCACCGGTTCAGCAAGGCGCAGCAGGACTCCCTGCTCCCCGCGGTGGAGAACCGCTGGGTCACCCTGATCGCCGCGACCACCGAGAACCCGTACTTCTCGGTGATCTCGCCGCTGCTCTCCCGCTCCCTGCTGCTCACCCTGGAGCCGCTCACCGACGACGACCTGCGCGGCCTGCTGCGCCGCGCGGTGGCCGACGAGCGCGGGCTCGGCGGTTCGGTGGAGCTTCCCGGGGACGCCGAGGAGCACCTGCTGCGGATCGCCGGCGGCGACGCCCGGCGCGCGCTGACCGCCCTCGAGGCGGGCGCCGGTTCGGCCCTGGCCAAGGGCGAGGACGCGATCACGCTGGAGACCCTGGAGGACTCCGTCGCCCGCGCCGCCGTGCGCTACGACAAGGACGGCGACCAGCACTACGACGTGGCCAGCGCCCTGATCAAGTCGATCCGCGGCTCCGACGTGGACGCCGCCCTGCACTACCTGGCCCGCATGATCGACGCGGGGGAGGACCCCCGGTTCATCGCCCGCCGGCTGATGATCTCCGCCAGCGAGGACATCGGCCTGGCCGACCCCCACGCGCTGCCCACGGCCGTGGCCGCCGCGCAGGCGGTCGCCATGATCGGCTTCCCCGAGGCGGCCCTGACCCTGAGCCACGCCACCATCGCGCTGGCGCTCGCCCCCAAGTCCAACGCGGCCACGACGGCGATCGGCGCCGCGCTGGAGGACGTCCGCAAGGGACTGGCCGGCCCGGTGCCCGCGCACCTGCGCGACGGGCACTACAAGGGCGCCGCCAAGCTGGGGCACGCCCAGGGGTACGTCTACCCGCACGACCTGCCCGAGGGGATCGCCGCGCAGCAGTACGCGCCGGACGCGATCAAGGACCGCACGTACTACACCCCCACCCGCCACGGTGCCGAGGCGCGGTACGCCGACGCGGTGGAGTGGACCAGGCAGCATCTCGGCCGCGGGCGGTCGTGACCGGCCCGGTCCGGAGCACTCCGTCCACGCCTGTAGACTGACCCGCAGTGCTGCGTCCCGTTGTCCGCCCCGGCGGACTCCACCAGGCGGGACATCCAGCCGGAGCCCCGGACCGCGAGGTCCAGGGGATCCAGGAGCGTCGCGCACCGTCGAAGGTGTCGCGGGCAGCCCACCACCGCCCCCGGTCCACGCGCCCGGGGAATCGGTCGGTGGGCCACTCGCGTGCTGCACGTATGTGCCCAGACCTGGGAGCGGCTGCCCGCCGGGTTCCTCGGAGCCCGAAGGGTTTCCTGGGCTGCGGATTGCGACCTCCCCTAACCCTGGTGAAGCCGTATTCACACAGAAACATGAGGTGTCGGTTCCATGGCGAACCAGTCCCGCCCCAAGGTCAAGAAGTCGCGTGCCCTCGGCATCGCGCTGACCCCGAAGGCCGTCAAGTACTTCGAGGCCCGCCCCTACCCGCCGGGTGAGCACGGCCGTGGCCGCAAGCAGAACTCGGACTACAAGGTCCGTCTGCTCGAGAAGCAGCGTCTGCGCGCGCAGTACGACGTGTCCGAGCGTCAGCTCGTCCGCGCCTACGAGCGTGCCTCCAAGGTGCAGGGCAAGACCGGTGAGGCCCTGATCATCGAGCTCGAGCGCCGTCTCGACGCGCTGGTCCTGCGTTCGGGCATCGCCCGCACGATCTACCAGGCCCGCCAGATGGTCGTCCACGGCCACATCCAGGTCAACGGCCAGAAGGTCGACAAGCCGTCCTTCCGTGTCCGTCCGGACGACGTCGTGCAGGTCCGCGACCGCTCCAAGGACAAGACGCTCTTCCAGGTCGCCCGCGAGGGTGGCTTCGCCCCCGACGGCGAGACCCCGCGCTACCTGCAGGTGAACCTCAAGGCCCTGGCGTTCCGCCTGGACCGTGAGCCGAACCGCAAGGAGATCCCGGTGATCTGCGACGAGCAGCTCGTCGTCGAGTACTACGCCCGCTGATCCTTCGGCCGACGTAACACTCCGCGCCCCGGCCCGCCGTCGTGCCCTTCCGGCACGCGGCGGGCCGTCGCCGTTGCGCGGGACCGTCGCGCCGGGGCCGCGGCCGGCGGCCCGGGGCCGGTGGCGCCGCGGGTAATCCGGTACGGGGCCCGGCTCGTGGCGCGATAGGCTCGGGGCACGACTTTTCCGATGTCAGGGAGCGGGTGCGCAGTGTCCGGTGGAGAGGTGGCCGGGATCCTGGTGGCCGTCTTCTGGGCCATCCTGGTGTCCTTCCTCGCCGTCGCCCTGGTGAGGCTGGCCCAGACGCTCAGGGCGACGACCAAGCTGGTGGCGGACGTCACCGAGCGGGCGGTTCCGCTGCTGGCCGACGCCTCCGAGGCCGTGCGCTCCGCACAGACCCAGATCGACCGGGTCGACGCCATCGCATCGGACGTCCAGGAGGTCACGTCGAACGCGTCCGCGCTGTCGACGACCGTCGCCTCCACCTTCGGCGGCCCCCTGGTCAAGGTCGCGGCGTTCGGCTACGGCGTGCGCCGCGCGCTGAGCCGCGGCGACGCGGCGCCCGGGGCGCCGCGTGACTCCCGGCGCACCGTGATCGTGGGCCGAACCCTCCCGGCCGAGGGCCGGGCCAGCCGGACGAAGCGGAAGAGGGACTGAACCACCGATGTTCCGTCGAGCCTTCTGGTTCTCCGCCGGCGCTGCCGCCGGCGTGTGGGCCACCACCAAGGTCAACCGCAAGCTGAAACAGCTGACCCCGGAGAGCCTCGCCGCGCAGGCGGCGAACAAGGCCGTCGAGGCCGGCCACCGGCTGAAGGACTTCGCACTCGACGTGCGCGACACCATGGCCCAGCGGGAGGCCGAACTCGGCGAGGCGCTCGGACTGCGCGCCTCGGTCGACGACGTGTCCCGCCCGGCGGCCCTGGAGCCGGGCCGGCCGGCCGGTCCGCGACCGGTCACCGTCGCGGACCACCGCAGCAACGAGACGTACGCCAAGACGTACTCGTACAAGACGTACTCGCACAACCGGAATGAGGACCACTGATGGAGTCGGCCGAGATCCGCCGCCGCTGGCTGAGCTTCTTCGAGGAGCGCGGGCACACCGTCGTCCCTTCGGCGTCGCTCATCGCGGACGACCCGACTCTGCTGCTCGTCCCCGCGGGCATGGTGCCGTTCAAGCCCTACTTCCTGGGTGAGGTCAAGCCGCCCTTCGCGCGCGCCACCAGCGTGCAGAAGTGCGTGCGCACGCCCGACATCGAAGAGGTCGGCAAGACCACCCGCCACGGCACCTTCTTCCAGATGTGCGGCAACTTCTCCTTCGGCGACTACTTCAAGGAAGGCGCCATCAAGCTCGCCTGGGAGCTGCTCACCAGTCCCCAGGACAAGGGCGGTTACGGCCTGGAGCCCGAGAAGCTCTGGATCACCGTCTACCAGGACGACGACGAGGCCGAGCAGATCTGGCGCGACGTCGTCGGCGTGCCCGCCGAGCGGATCCAGCGCCTGGGCAAGAAGGACAACTTCTGGTCCATGGGCGTCCCCGGCCCCTGCGGCCCCTGCTCCGAGATCAACTACGACCGCGGCCCGGAGTTCGGCGTCGAGGGCGGCCCCGCCGTCAACGACGAGCGGTACGTCGAGATCTGGAACCTCGTCTTCATGCAGTTCGAGCGGGGCGAGGGCACCGGCAAGGACGACTTCCCGATCCTCGGCGACCTGCCGAGCAAGAACATCGACACCGGTCTCGGCCTCGAGCGGCTCGCCATGATCCTTCAGGGCGTGCAGAACATGTACGAGATCGACACCTCGATGGCCGTCATCGGGAAGGCCACCGAGCTGACCGGCGTCCGCTACGGCGACGCCGCCTCCTCCGACGTCTCCCTGCGCGTGGTCACCGACCACATGCGCACCTCGGTGATGCTCATCGGTGACGGCGTCACCCCGGGCAACGAGGGCCGCGGGTACGTGCTGCGCCGCATCATGCGGCGCGCCATCCGCAACATGCGCCTGCTCGGGGCCACCGGCCCGGTGGTCAAGGACCTCATCGACGTCGTCATCGCGATGATGGGCCAGCAGTACCCCGAGCTGGTCACCGACCGGGAGCGCATCGAGAAGGTCGCCCTCGCCGAGGAGAACGCCTTCCTCAAGACGCTGAAGGCCGGCACCAACATCCTGGACACCGCCGTCAGCGACACCAAGGCCGCCGGCGGCACGGTCCTCGCCGGCGACAAGGCGTTCCTGCTCCACGACACCTGGGGCTTCCCGATCGACCTCACCCTCGAGATGGCCGCCGAGCAGGGCCTGTCGGTGGACGAGGACGGCTTCCGCCGCCTGATGAAGGAGCAGCGGGAGCGCGCCAAGGCCGACGCCCAGGCCAAGAAGACGGGCCACGCCTCGCTCGGCGCCTACCGCGAGATCGCCGACAGCGCCGGTCAGACCGAGTTCATCGGCTACTCCCACACCGAGGGCGAGTCCACCGTCGTCGGCATCCTGGTCGACGGCGTCTCCTCCCCGGCCGCCCGCGAGGGCGACGAGGTGGAGATCGTCCTGGACCGCACGCCGTTCTACGCCGAGGGCGGTGGCCAGATCGGCGACACCGGCCGGATCAGGGCCGACTCCGGCGCCGTGATCGAGATCCGCGACTGCCAGAAGCCGGTGCCCGGCGTCTACGTGCACAAGGGCGTCGTCCAGGTCGGCGAGGTGACCCTCGGCTCCAAGGCCGAGGCCTCCATCGACCACCGCCGCCGCACGGCCATCGCCCGCGCCCACTCGGCCACCCACCTCACCCACCAGGCGCTGCGCGACGCGCTCGGCCCGACGGCCGCCCAGGCCGGCTCGGAGAACCAGCCGGGCCGCTTCCGCTTCGACTTCGGTTCCCCGGCCGCCGTCCCGACGGCCGTGATGACCGACGTCGAGCAGAAGATCAACGAGGTGCTCTCCCGCGACCTCGACGTGCGCGCCGACGTGATGAGCCTCGACGAGGCGAAGAAGCAGGGCGCCATCGCCGAGTTCGGCGAGAAGTACGGCGAGCGGGTCCGGGTGGTCACCATCGGCGACTTCTCCAAGGAGCTGTGCGGAGGCACGCACGTCCACAGCACCGCCCAGCTCGGCCTGGTGAAGCTGCTCGGCGAGTCGTCCATCGGTTCCGGCGTGCGCCGCATCGAGGCCCTGGTGGGCGTCGACGCGTACAACTTCCTGGCCCGCGAGCACACGGTCGTCAACCAGCTCACCGAGCTGCTGAAGGGCCGCTCGGAGGAGCTTCCGGAGAAGGTCTCCGCCATGCTCGGCAAGCTGAAGGACGCCGAGAAGGAGATCGAGAAGTTCCGCGCCGAGAAGGTGCTCCAGGCCGCCGCCGGGCTCGCCGGGTCCGCCAAGGACGTCCAGGGTGTGGCCCTGGTCACCGGTCAGGTGCCGGACGGCACCACCCCCGACGACCTGCGCAAGCTGGTCCTCGACGTGCGCGGCCGGATCCAGGGTGGCCGGGCCGCCGTGGTGGCCCTGTTCACCGTGGCGAACGGCAAGCCGCTGACGGTGATCGCCACCAACGACGCCGCCCGCGACCGCGGCCTCAAGGCCGGCGACCTGGTCCGCGTCGCCGCCAAGACCCTCGGCGGCGGCGGTGGCGGCAAGCCCGACGTCGCCCAGGGCGGCGGCCAGAACCCGGCCGCCATCGGCGAGGCCGTGGACGCCGTCGAGCGCCTCGTGGCCGACACGGCCAAGTAGCGGCGAGAAGGCGGGAAGAGAGCGATCATGCGCAGAGGACGTCGGCTGGCCGTCGATGTCGGGGACGCCCGGATCGGGGTCGCCTCGTGCGACCCCGACGGGATCCTCGCCACACCGGTCGAGACGGTGCCGGGACGCGACGTCCCGGCGGCCCACCGGCGGCTCACGCAGCTCGTCGAGGAGTACGAGCCCATCGAGGTCGTGGTCGGCCTTCCCCGCTCCCTCAAGGGCGGGGAGGGCCCCGCGGCCGTGAAGGTGCGCGGCTTCACCCAGGAGCTGGCCCGGCGCATCGCGCCGGTGCCCGTCCGGCTGGTCGACGAGCGGATGACCACGGTCACGGCGAGCCAGGGGCTGCGCGCCTCGGGCGTGCGGTCCAAGAAGGGACGCTCCGTGATCGACCAGGCCGCCGCCGTCATCATCCTGCAGCAGGCACTGGAGTCCGAACGGGTCTCCGGCGCTGCGCCGGGGGAAGCAGTCGAGGTGGCCGGCTGATCGCGGTACGGTAACGTTCCGCGCGATGCGGCGCGTTCGAATGCCGTCGCACAGTAGAGGCGGCGCGGCTCCGTGCCGACCGGTGCCGGGTGACACCGCCTCGCGGCTCTAGGGGATCGATGACTGAGTATGGCCGGGGCCAAGGCTCCGAACCGTGGCATCCCGGTGACCCGTACTACGGGGACGACGGATGGGGAGGACAGCACCCGCAGGGGCAGCACCAGCACCCCCAGGGGCAGCAGTCCCCGTACGGCGGCCAGCCGCAGCAGTACCCGGAGCACGACCCGTACGGGCAGCAGCACCAGCAGCAGTACGACGACGGCTACGGCCAGCAGCAGCACCAGCAGCACCAGCAGCACCACCAGCAGTACGGCGGTGACTGGAGCACGGGGCAGCAGCCGCAGTACGGCGAGGGCCACGACCCCTACGGCCAGCAGCAGCAGCACCAGCAGCACCCGCAGCACCAGAGCCAGCACCCGCAGCAGCAGCACCAGCAGCAGTACGACGACGGCTACGGGCAGCAGGGCTACGGGCAGCAGGACGGTGGCCGGCCGGGCGCCGGTCCCGACCACACCGACTGGGACGCCGAGCCGCAGGAGGAACAGCACCCGTTCTTCGCCGGCGGCGACGACGAGGACGACGAGCAGGAGGAGCCGCGCGGGCGCCGTGGCCGCGGCGGCCGCTCGGACGGCGGAGGCCGGGCGGACCGCAGAGGCCGTGGCGGCGACCGCGACGAGGGCCGCAAGGGCGGCCGTGGCTGCCTGATCGCCCTGGTGGTGATCGGCGCGGTGGTGATCGGCGGCGGCTACTACCTCTACCAGGAACGTTTCGCCGCGCCCCCGGACTACTCGGGCGACGGCAACGGCCAGGTCGTCACCATCTCCATCCCGCCGGGCTCCGCGGGCGCCGAGGTCGGCCGCATCCTCAAGGAGAAGGGCATCGTCAAGAGCGTCGACGGCTTCGTCGCGGCGCTCACCGAGAACGGCGGTGACCTCCAGGCGGGCGCGTACCAGCTCGAGAAGGAGATGTCCGCGGAGAGCGCCGTGGAGTGGCTGCTCGACCCGAAGAAGAGCCAGGCCAAGGGCGTGGTGGTCACCGAGGGCATGCGCAACGTCAACGTCTACGCGGCGATCGACAAGAAGCTCGGGCTGGACAAGGGCGCGACCCAGAAGATCGCCGAGGCGAAGGCCGACGAGCTCGGCCTGCCCGAGTGGGCGGCCGGCAACGAGGACATAAAGGACCCGCTGGAGGGCTTCCTCTTCCCGGCGACCTACCCCGCCTCCGAGGACACCAAGCCCGAGGACCTGCTGAAGGACATGATCAAGCGGTCCGTCGAGGTCTACGAGAAGCACGGCGTGGAGACCGAGTACAAGAAGCACGGTCTCGACAGCCCCCTGGAACTGGTGACCGTGGCCAGCCTGGTGCAGGCCGAGGGCATCGACCACAAGGACTTCACCCAGATCGCCGAGGTCGTCTACAACCGCCTGTCGCCGCAGAACGACCAGACGGCGGGGCGGCTGGAGTTCGACTCGACGTACAACTACTTCAAGAACCAGACCGAGCTCGACATCTCGGCCCAGGACCTCCGCAACACCGACCACCCGTACAACACGCACTACGTGCGGGGCCTGCCGCCGGGTCCGATCGGCAACCCCGGTGAGGAGGCGCTCAACGGCGCGCTCAGCCCCACCGACAAGGGCTGGTACTTCTTCGTCTCGCTGGACGGGACGACGCACTTCACCAAGACCTACGAGGAGCACCTGGTCTGGGAGAGGAAGTTCCAGGACAGCCTCAGGGAGGGCGAATGACCGCCGGGGCCCGCCGCGCCGCCGTGCTCGGCTCGCCCATCGCCCACTCCCTCTCGCCCGAGCTGCACCGGGCCGCCTACGCGGCCCTCGGCCTGGACGGCTGGACCTACGAGCGGTTCGAGACCGACGAGGCGGCCCTGCCCGGCTTCCTCGACGGACTCGGCCCCGAGTGGGCGGGGCTCTCACTGACCATGCCGCTGAAGCGGGCGGTGATCCCGCTGCTCGACTCGGTCAGCGAGACCGCCGCGTCGGTGGAGGCCGTCAACACGGTGGTGTTCACCGAGGACGGCCGCCGGGTCGGCGACAACACCGACATCCCCGGCATGGTCGCCGCCCTGCGGGAGCGGGGCATCGAGAAGGCGGACACGGCGGCGGTGCTCGGCGCCGGCGCCACGGCGTCCTCCGCGCTGGCCGCGCTGGCGCGGATCTGCGCGGGCGAGATCACGGTGTACGTCCGCAGCGAGACGCGCGCCGCCGAGA
>NZ_JACADT010000360.1:0-5321 GCF_013421635.1 Streptomyces sp. UH6
TGCGCCGCGGCGTGGCCCTCACCATGGCCTGCGGCGCGCTGCTCGTGGCCGGTGTGGCGGTCACCTGGTACGGGCCGGGGAAGGACAAGCCCCGCATCCTGGTGAGGACCCCGGCCGGCACCGAGTGCGGCACCCCAGGCCGCGCGGAGGGCGGCACGCTGGTCCTGAGGACGGAACTGGGCGAGGTGCGCGTGTCGCTGGCCGAGGCCACGGCGGTCACCGCGGTGGAGACCTGCCCGGGAGCCCCCGCCGCCAAGTGAGGCGGCCCCCTGGCCTGGGCCGGAGCCCGGGGCGCGCCCATGAGGGCATTGCATAAAAATGCGGGCCACCGTATAGTCGTGCCATCGATAGGGAGGACCCATGACGGTACGAGTGGCGGTTGCCGGAGCGAGTGGATACGCGGGCGGAGAGCTGCTGCGCCTGCTGCTCGCGCACCCCGAGGTGGAGATCGGCGCGCTGACCGGGAACTCCAACGCCGGACAGCGGCTCGGCGCGCTGCAGCCGCACCTGCTGCCGCTGGCCGACCGGGTGCTGGAGAAGACCACGCCCGAGGTGCTCGCCGGCCGGGACCGACGGCACGACGTGGTGTTCCTCGCGCTGCCGCACGGGCAGTCCGCGGCCGTGGCCGAGCAGCTCGGCCCCGACGTGCTGGTGATCGACATGGGCGCGGACTTCCGCCTCGCCGACGCCGCCGACTGGGAGGCCTTCTACGGCTCCCCGCACGCCGGCACCTGGCCGTACGGCCTTCCCGAACTGCCGGGCGCCCGCGCCGCGCTGGAGGGGTCCAAGCGCGTCGCGGTGCCCGGCTGCTACCCGACCGCCGTGTCGCTCGCGCTGTTCCCGGCCTACGCCGCCGGCCTGGCCGAGCCGGAGGCCGTGGTCGTCGCCGCGTCCGGCACCTCCGGCGCCGGCAAGGCCGCCAAGCCGCACCTGCTGGGCAGCGAGGTCATGGGGTCCATGTCGCCCTACGGCGTCGGCGGCGGCCACCGGCACACCCCGGAGATGATCCAGAACCTCAGCGCCGTCGCGGGGCAGCGGGTGGGCGTGTCGTTCACGCCGGTCCTCGCGCCCATGCCGCGGGGCATCCTCGCCACCTGCAGCGCCAAGGTGAAGCCGGGCGTCACCGCCGAGGACGTGCGGGACGCCTACGCCAAGGCGTACGCCGACGAGCCGTACGTCCACCTGCTGCCCGAGGGGCAGTGGCCGGCCACCGGCTCCGTCGTCGGCTCCAACGCCGTCCAGGTGCAGGTGGCCCACGACGCGGCCGCCGGCCGGGTCGTCGCCGTCGCCGCCATCGACAACCTCACCAAGGGCACCGCGGGCGGCGCGGTGCAGAGCATGAACATCGCACTGGGTCTGGACGAGACCACCGGACTTTCCACGATCGGAGTCGCACCGTGAGCGTCACGGCAGCCAAGGGATTCACGGCGGCGGGCATCGCCGCCGGGATCAAGGAGAACGGCAACCCCGACCTCGCGCTGGTCGTCAACAACGGCCCCCGCCTGGCCGCCGCCGGCGTCTTCACCTCCAACCGCGTCAAGGCCGCGCCGGTCCTGTGGTCCGAGCAGGTCCTCAAGGGCGGCGAGGTGTCCGCCGTGGTCCTCAACTCCGGCGGGGCCAACGCCTGCACCGGCCCCAAGGGATTCCAGGACACCCACGCCACCGCCGAGAAGGCCGCCGAGGTCCTCGGCCTGAACGCCGCCCAGGTCGCGGTCTGCTCGACCGGGCTGATCGGCGTCCTGCTGCCGATGGACAAGCTGCTGCCGGGCGTCGGCACGGCCGCCGCCCAGCTCTCCGAGCACGGCGGCGAGAAGGCGGCCATCGCCATCAAGACCACCGACAGCGTGCACAAGACCTCGGTCGTCGCCAAGGACGGCTGGACCGTCGGCGGCATGGCCAAGGGCGCGGGCATGCTCGCCCCCGGCCTGGCCACCATGCTCGTCGTGATCACCACCGACGCCGACCTGGAGCCCGCCGTCCTCGACACGGCGCTGCGCGACGCCACCCGCGTCACCTTCGACCGGGTCGACTCCGACGGCTGCATGTCGACCAACGACACCGTGCTGCTCCTCGCCTCCGGCGCGTCCGGGGTCACCCCGGACCGGCAGGAGTTCGCCGAGGCCGTCCGCGCGGTCTGCGACGACCTCGGCCAGCAGCTGATCCGCGACGCCGAGGGCGCCAGCAAGGACATCAAGGTGGAGGTCGTCAACGCCGCCTCCGAGGCCGACGCCGTCGAGGTGGGGCGCTCGATCGCCCGCAACAACCTCCTGAAGTGCGCCATCCACGGCGAGGACCCCAACTGGGGCCGCGTGCTCTCCGCCATCGGCACCACGAGCGCCGCGTTCGAGCCCGACCGGCTCAACGTCGCCATCAACGGCGTGTGGGTCTGCAAGGGCGGCGGCGTCGGCGAGGACCGCGAACTGGTCGACATGCGCTACCGCGAGGTGCACATCGTCGCCGACCTCTCGGCCGGCGACGAGACGGCCACCATCTGGACCAACGACCTCACCGCCGACTACGTCCACGAGAACAGCGCGTACTCCTCATGACGACGACCGGGAAGAACGGCAGCGGCCCCACGCGCCGGCACACCGCCCTGCCCAAGGCCCAGATCCTCATCGAGGCGCTGCCCTGGCTGACCCGCCACCGCGGGAAGACCGTCGTCATCAAGTTCGGCGGCAACGCCATGGTCGACGAGCAGCTCAAGGCCGCCTTCGCGCAGGACGTCGTCTTCCTGCACCACGCCGGGCTCAAGCCCGTCGTGGTGCACGGCGGCGGACCGCAGATCAGCGCCGCGCTGGACCGGCACGGCATCGTCAGCGAGTTCAAGGCCGGCCTGCGGGTCACCACCGAGGAGGCCATGGACGTCGTCCGGATGGTGCTCGCCGGGCAGGTCCAGCGCGAGCTGGTCGGCCTGCTGAACGAGCACGGCCCGCTCGCCGTCGGCCTGACCGGCGAGGACGCCCACACCCTCACCGCCACCAAGCACCTCGCCGAGATCGACGGCGAGTTCGTCGACATCGGCCGGGTCGGCGAGATCACCGCGATCGACACCGGCGCCATCGAGGCGCTGCTGGCCGACGGCCGGATCCCGGTCGTCTCGTCGATCGCCCGCTCCCAGGACGACGGACATGTCTACAACGTCAATGCTGATACGGCGGCTGCGGCACTCGCTGCGGCGCTCGACGCCGAGACGCTCATGGTCCTCACGGACGTCGAAGGGCTCTACGAGGACTGGCCCCACAGCGACGAGGTGATCAGCCGCCTCACCGCGAGCGAGCTCGAGAAACTCCTGCCGGAGCTGTCCTCCGGCATGGTGCCGAAGATGGAGGGCTGCCTGCACGCCGTGCGCAACGGCGTCGGCAACGCCCGCGTCATCGACGGCCGGGTCCAGCACTCGATCCTGCTGGAGATCTTCACCGACGAGGGGATCGGCACGATGGTCGTGCCCGACCGGCCCGCCGTCGCCGACGAGAAGGGGCAGTCGTGAGCAACGCCGAACTGACGGAGCGCTGGAACGGCGCCCTGATGGACAACTACGGCACCCCCCGCCTGCCGCTGGTCCGCGGCGAGGGCGCCAAGGTCTGGGACGCCGAGGGCAAGGAGTACCTCGACCTCGTCGGCGGCATCGCCGTCAACGCCCTGGGCCACGCCCACCCGGCGGTCGTGGAGGCGGTGTCCCGGCAGATCGCCTCACTGGGCCACGTCTCCAACCTGTTCGTCGCCGGGCCGCCCGTGGCGCTCGCCGAGCGGCTGCTGGAACTGTTCGGGCGGGACGGCAGGGTCTTCTTCTGCAACTCCGGCGCCGAGGCCAACGAGGCCGCCTTCAAGCTCGGCCGGCTCACCGGCCGCCGCCACGCCGTGGCCACCCAGGGCGGTTTCCACGGCCGCACCATGGGCGCGCTGGCCCTCACCGGTCAGCCCGGCAAGCAGGAACCGTTCCTCCCGCTCCCCGGCGACGTCACCCACGTCCCCTACGGCGACGCGCAGGCCCTGGCGGCCGCCGTCACCGACGAGACCGCCATCGTGGTCATCGAGCCGGTCCAGGGCGAGAACGGCGTGGTCGTGCCCCCGGCCGGCTACCTCAAGGCGGCCCGCGCCATCACCGCGGCGAGCGGCGCGCTGCTCGTGCTGGACGAGGTGCAGACCGGCGTCGGCCGCACCGGCAACTGGTTCGCCTACCAGGCCCACGAGGGCGTGCTGCCCGACGTGGTCACCCTCGCCAAGGGCATCGGAGGCGGTCTGCCGCTGGGCGTCACCGTCGCCTTCGGCCGCGCCGCCGAGCTGTTCCGGCCGGGCCACCACGGCACCACCTTCGGCGGCAACCCGGTCGCCTGCGCGGCCGGCCTCGCCGTCCTGGACACCATCGCGGACGACGGGCTGCTCGACAACGTCAAGCGGCAGGGCGAGCGGCTGGTCACCGGGATCGAGGCGCTGGACAGCACGCTGGTCTCCCACGTCCGGGGCGAGGGCCTGCTGCTGGGTATCGTGCTCACCGGGCCGCTCGCACCGCAGGTGCAGCAGGCGGCCCAGGAGGCCGGGTTCCTGGTGAACGCGCCCGCCCCCGACGTCGTGCGGCTGATGCCCCCGCTGACCCTCGCCGACGCGGAGACGGACGCCTTCCTCCAGGCGCTCCCCGGCATCCTCGCCACGGCCGATGCCACAGCCCGCTGAGGGCGGACGACCGGATCCGGAGACGTAGAACACGATGAGTCAGGCGCAGGACCACGAGCAGCAGGGCGGGCCCGCCGTGCCGCAGACCCGCACCGCACGGCACCGCCGGATCGTCGACATCCTCAACCGGCAGCCGGTGCGGTCGCAGAGCCAGCTGGCCAAGCTGCTCGCCGACGACGGACTGAGCGTCACCCAGGCGACGCTCTCCCGGGACCTCGACGAGCTGAACGCGGTGAAGATCCGCAACACCGACGGCGAGCTGATCTACGCGGTGCCCAGCGAGGGCGGCTTCCGCACGCCCCGGGCGCCGCTGGGGGAGTCCGCCAAGGAGGAGCGGATGCGGCGGCTCTCCGGCGAGCTGCTGATCTCGGCGGAGGCCTCCGCCAACCTCGTGGTCCTGCGCACCCCGCCCGGGGCCGCGCAGTTCCTCGCCTCGGCCATCGACCAGGCGGAGCTGCACGACATCCTCGGCACCATCGCGGGCGACGACACCCTGCTGCTGATCAGCCGCGAGGCGACCGGCGGCCAGGCGCTCGCCGACCACCTGCTGTCGCTGGCCCAGAACAGCCGCCGCACGACCCCGTGACGGCCGCCCGGCGGCGGCTCAGTAACGGGTGATCGCCGTCGGCCCGTCCGCGGTGCCGATG
>NZ_JACADT010000361.1:0-5280 GCF_013421635.1 Streptomyces sp. UH6
ATCGAGGAGGCCGAGAAGGGCGGCACGCCCGAGGAGGACGAGGGCGCCGAGGAGACCCCCGGCGGCGAGGACGAGCAGGAGACCCCCGAGAAGCCCGCGCCGGAGGAGCCGGATCCCGACGAGCCCGGGACGGACGAGCCCGCGCCCGAGGAGCCCGGGTCCGAGGAGCCCGCCCCGGAGGAGCCCGCGCCCGGCGACGCCGCGCCCGAGGAGCCCGCGCCCGAGGAGGAGGCCGAGAAGCCGAACCTGCTCGAGGGCATCGGCGACGCCATCAAGGACCTCCTCGACGGACCGGGGACGACGGACGACGCCGCCGGAACGCCCGAGGCCGAGGCCCCCGCCGAGGAGGAGCCGGCCGAGGCCGACGCCCCGGAGAAGGGCGCCGAGGCCGGGACGGAGGGCGGGAAGGAGTCCGAGCCGGCCGCCGCCGCCCCGAAGGACGCGGTCGAGGAGACCGCCAAGGCCGTCGAGGAGGCGAAGGAGGAGGCCGAGAAGGAGGCCGAGGAGCCGGCCGAGGAGGAGACCGCCGAACCCGCGGTCGACCCCGAGGACTGCCCCGTCGCCACCGACGAGGAGGGCGGCCTCGAGGACATCGTCGCCCTGCCCGACCGGGCCTGGGAACTGCGGGCCAGCTCACTGCTGCTCAAGGGCGCCAAGTACGAGGGCGTCGTGAAGGTGAAGACGGCCAACGGCACCGTCAAGGAGGTGCTGAAGTACGTCGTCTCCAGCGGCACCGACATCGGCGACCTGCACCAGGTCGTGCACGACGAGCAGAACGGCAAGACCCACCACGCGGTCGCGGGCAAGGGCACCACGTCCACCATCCGCGGCGGCGACACGGTGATGTACACCGAGTCCATCTCCGGCAACCTGCTGGGGCTGCTCCCGGTGACCTTCTCGCCGGAGAACCCGCCGCCGCTGGACATCGCGATCATCTACTTCACCAACGTGAAGGTGGTCCAGGCCGGCCAGTTCGGCGGCAACCTGACCATTCCGGGCCTGCGCCAGTACGCCGACTGAGCCGGTACGCCGACCGAGCCGGTACACCGGCCGATCCGGTACGCCGGCCGGCGCCTCCCCGGAACACGACGAGCCCCCACCGCCCGCAGGGCGGTGGGGGCTCCGTCGTCGCGTCCCCGGGGGCGGGCCCGCCGGGGTCAGCTCGCGCTGTCGGCGCCCAGGTGGAGCACCCGGACCATGTTGGTGGTGCCGGGGACGCCGGGGGGCGAACCGGCGGTGATCACCACGATCGAGCCCGGCTCGAACCGGCGCAGGCGCGTCAGCTCCTGGTCGACCAGCTCGACCATCTCGTCGGTGCTGTTGACGAACGGCACCACGTGCGGCTCGACGCCCCAGCTCAGGCAGAGCTGGTTGCGGGCGGACTCCTCGGTGGTGAAGGCGAGGATCGGCTGCGAGGCCCGGTAGCGGGACAGGCGGCGGGCGGTGTCGCCGGACTTGGTGAAGGCGACCAGGCCCTTGCCGCCGAGGAAGTCGGCGATCTCGGCGGCCGCGCGGGCCACCGAACCGCCCTGGGTGCGCGGCTTCTTGCCCGGCACCAGCGGCTGGAGGCCCTTGGAGAGGAGCTCCTCCTCGGCGGCCCGGACGATCCGGGACATGGTCCGGACGGTCTCGATCGGGTACGCGCCCACGGAGGACTCGGCGGAGAGCATCACCGCGTCGGCGCCGTCCAGGATCGCGTTGGCCACGTCGGAGGCCTCGGCGCGCGTCGGACGCGAGTTGGTGATCATCGACTCCATCATCTGGGTCGCCACGATCACCGGCTTGGCGTTGCGGCGGCAGAGCTCCACCAGGCGCTTCTGCACCATCGGGACCTTCTCCAGCGGGTACTCCACGGCGAGGTCGCCGCGGGCCACCATCACACCGTCGAAGGCCGCCACCACGGCCTCCATGTTCTCCACCGCCTGCGGCTTCTCCACCTTGGCGATGACCGGGACCCGGCGGCCCACCTCGTCCATCACCTTGTGGACGTCGCGCACGTCGTCGGCGTCCCGGACGAAGGAGAGCGCGACCAGGTCGCAGCCCATCCGCAGCGCGAACCGGAGGTCGTCGACGTCCTTGTCGGACAGCGCGGGCACGTTCACCGCCGCGCCGGGCAGGTTGATGCCCTTGTGGTCGGAGATCACCCCGCCCTCGATCACGATGGTCCGCACCCGCGGGCCCTCGACGTCCAGGACCTTGAGCTCGACGTTGCCGTCGTTGATCAGGATCTGGTCGCCGCGGTCGACGTCGCCGGGCAGGCCCTTGTAGGTGGTGCCGCAGATCGACTTGTCGCCCGGCACGTCCTCGGTGGTGATGGTGAACTCGTCGCCCCGCACCAGCTCGACGGGACCTTCGGCGAAGGTCTCCAGCCGGATCTTCGGGCCCTGGAGGTCGGCGAGCACGCCCACCGGGCGGCCCGTCTCCTGGGACGCGGCGCGCACCCTGTCGTAGCGGCCCTGGTGTTCCGCGTGGGAGCCATGGCTGAAGTTGAAGCGGGCGACGTTCATCCCCGCTTCGATCAGCGCGACGAGTTGCTCATGGGAGTCGACCGCAGGGCCGAGAGTACAGACGATCTTCGAACGGCGCATGGAAGGGATCCTATCCGTTTGTTTCGCAGCGGAATAAATACCCGGGGGTAGGTTGACGGCCCCGTCCGCTCTCACAGTCTCTGCCGGACGCCCGTGACCAGCTCGTACGTCTCGGCCGCGATCTCCAGTTCCTCGTCGGTGGGCACCACGGCGACCGCGACGGACGTGTGCCGGGGCGAGATCAGCCGCGGTCCGTCGCCGCCCGCGGCGTTCAGCCGCTCGTCCACCGCCAGGCCCAGGCCCTCCAGTCCGGCCAGGGCGGCGGCCCGTACGGGGGCGGAGTTCTCGCCGACCCCGGCGGTGAAGGCGAGCACGTCCACCCGGCCGAGCACCGCGTAGTACGCCCCGATGTACTTGCGCAGCCGGTGCACGTAGATGTCGAAGGCGAGTGCCGCCGCCTCGTCCCCCTCGTCGACCCGGCGGCGGATCTCCCGCATGTCGTTGTCGCCGCAGAGACCCACCAGCCCGGACCTCTTGTTCAGCAGGACGTCGATCTCGTCGGCCGACATGCCGCCCACCCGCATCAGGTGGAAGACCACCGCCGGATCGAGGTCCCCGGACCGGGTGCCCATCACCAGGCCCTCCAACGGCGTCAGGCCCATCGAGGTCTCCACGCACCGCCCGCCGCGCACCGCCGAGGCCGAGGCGCCGTTGCCCAGGTGCAGCACGATCACGTTCGCCTCGGACGGATCCTTGCCCACCAGCGCGGCCGCGGCCCGCGAGACGTAGGCGTGCGAGGTGCCGTGGAAGCCGTAGCGGCGCACCCGGTGGCGGTCGGCCGTCTCCACGTCGATCGCGTAACGGGCCGCCGCCTCCGGGATGGTCGAGTGGAAGGCGGTGTCGAAGACCGCCACGTGGGGCAGGTCCGGGCGCAGCTTCTGCGCGGTGCGGATGCCGGTCAGGTTGGCCGGGTTGTGCAGCGGGGCCACCGGGGCGAGCCGCTCGATCTCGTTGACCACCGCGGTGTCGATCAGGGCGGGCTCGGTGAACCGCTTCCCGCCGTGCACCACCCGGTGGCCGACGGCGGCCAGCTCCGGGGAGTCCAGGCCCAGTCCGTCACGGGCGAGTTCCTCGGCGACGGCCTCCAGCGCGGCCCGGTGGTCCGGGACCGGGCCGGTGGTCTCCCGGGTGCGCTCCCGGCCCTGGGGGCCGCTGACCAGGGTGTGCTTGATCCGGCCGGTCTCCTCGCCGATCCGCTCGACCAGGCCCACCGCCAGGCGGGAGCGGTCCGCCATGTCCAGCAGCTGGTACTTCACCGACGAGGAGCCGGTGTTGAGGACGAGGACACGGGTCGCGGTCATGACCGGCTCCCCTTCTGCGGACGGTCCGCTCCGGTGGGCGTGGGCTGCTGCGCCTGGACGGCCGTGATCGCGACCGTGTTGACGATGTCCTGCACCAGGGCGCCGCGTGACAGATCGTTGACCGGCTTGCGCAGCCCCTGGAGGACGGGGCCGACGGCGATGGCGCCGGCCGAGCGCTGGACCGCCTTGTAGGTGTTGTTGCCCGTGTTGAGGTCCGGGAAGATCAGCACGGTGGCCTGGCCGGCCACCTGGGAGCCGGGCAGCTTGGTCGCCGCCACGGTGGGCTCCACGGCGGCGTCGTACTGGATCGGTCCCTCCACCGGCAGGTCGGGGCGGCGCTCGCGGAGGATCTTGGTGGCCTCCCGCACCTTCTCCACGTCGGCGCCGGAGCCGGAGGCGCCGGTCGAGTAGGACAGCATCGCGATCCTCGGCTCCACGCCGAACTGGGCGGCGGTCTCCGCCGACCGCAGGGCGATGTCGGCGAGCTGGGCGGCGTCCGGGTCGGGGTTGACCGCGCAGTCGCCGTAGACGAGCACCCGGTCGGCGAGGCACATGAAGAAGACCGAGGAGACCAGTCCGGCGTCCGGCCGGGTCCTGATCACCTCGAAGGCGGGGCGGATGGTCGCGGCGGTGGAGTGCACCGAACCGGAGACCATGCCGTCGGCGAAGCCGTCCAGCACCATCAGGGTGCCGAAGTAGTTGACGTCCGAGACCACGTCGTGGGCCAGGTCGAAGCCGACGCCCTTGTGCGCGCGCAGCGCGGCGTAGCGGTGGGCGAACGACTCCCGCAGCTCCGAGGTCTGCGGGTCGATCAGTTCGGCGTCGGCGATGTCCAGGCCCAGGTCGGCGGCCTTCCTGCGGATCTGCTCGGACGGCCCCAGCAGGGTCAGGTCGCACACCCCGCGGCGCAGCAGCACCTCGGCGGCGCGCAGCACCCGCTCCTCGGTGCCCTCCGGCAGCACCACCCGGCGCCGGTCGGTGCGGGCCCGCTCGATCAGGCCGTGCTCGAACATCATCGGGGTGACGCGGACGCTGCTGGGCGCGGAGACGAGGGACCGCAGGCGGGCGACGTCCACGTGGCGCTCGAAGAGGCCGAGGGCGGTCTCCGCCTTGCGCGGCGTGGCGGCGTTGAGCCGGCCCTCCAGGGTGAACAGCCGTGCCGCGGTGGGGAAGCTGTTCTCCCGCACGGACAGGACGGGGGTGCCGGGGGCCAGGCGGGCGGCCAGCGCCATCAGGTCGGGGTCCGGGCGCAGGCCGAGGGTCAGCAGCACGCCCGCGATGGGCGGCGAGCCGGCACTGTGCGCGGCCAGCGCGCCCATCACCAGGTCGGCGCGGTCGCCGGGGGCGATGATCAGGCAGCCGGGGGTGAGTGCCTTGAGCAGGTTGGGCAG
>NZ_JACADT010000362.1:0-5269 GCF_013421635.1 Streptomyces sp. UH6
GGGGCGGGCGGCGGCGAAGTCGCGGATCCGGTCGAGGGCCGCCTCCAGGGAGGCGACGCCGGACAGGTCGAGGCCGTTGAGGGCGAGACCGGTGCTGGTGGTGTGCACGTGGGCGTCGGTGAAGGCGGGGGTGACCAGGGCGCCCTCCAGGTCGACGACCTCGTCGACCCCCTCGGCGAAGGCGTCGGCGGCGCCCTCGGAGCCGACCCAGGCGACGTGGCCGCGCTCGACGACCATGGCGGTGGCGAAGGGGTCGGCGGGGCTGTGGACCTCACCGCCGCGCAGCAGAACGGTGCGGGAGGTCGGGGCGGTGCCATTACTCATGGGGAACAGTCTCTCGCCCCGCCGGCGCGGACGGCGCGCGGGGGTGGAGCGGCCCGGGCGGGTCAGAGGCGGGGCGGGCGGCTCTCGTAGGGCGTGGAGAGGACCACGGTGGTGCGGGTGGAGACGCCGGCCAGGGCGCGTACCCGGGCGAGCAGTTCCTCCAGCTCGTGGGGGGTGGCGACGCGCACCTTGAGGATGTAGTTCTCGTCCCCCGCCACGCTGTGGCAGGCCTCGATCTCCGGCACGCCGGCCAGTCGGTCGGCGATGTCGTCGGGCGCGCTGGGGTCGAAGGGCTTGACCGAGATGAACGCGGTCAGCGGCAGTCCCACCGCCTCGGCGTCGACGACGGCCGCGTAGCCGCGGATGACGCCGCGCTGTTCCAGCCGGCGCACCCGCTGGTGCACGGCCGACGTGGACAGGCCCGTGGCCTTGCCCAGGTCCGTGTAGCTCATCCGCCCGTCCTCGACGAGCAGCCGCACGATCTGTCGGTCCAGCTCCTCCATGCGGCAAAAGCTACAGGGCGGGCGATCGGCGGGCACGGACACGTCCACGGAGTGGCCGGTCGGTGCCGCGTGAGTGGGCGGTGTGAGGCCTTTGTGCATGACTATGTGACGAAGGACACACTTCCTGGCCGGGCTCCATGATGTTCACGTGATTACCTGCCCGGGGTGCAGGGAAATGCTTGCTGTGGTCGAGGCCGCAGAGCCTTACGGCCCAGCCCGAGGGGGAGTACCCGATGCACAGTCTTCAGCGCCCTGGCCGTTCCGCGTCCAGGAGGCCCCAGGTCGTCGAACCCGAGCCGGAGGGCGTCGAACCGGACGCCACGGACGACGAGTTCGACGCCTACGACACCTTCGAGATGTACCGGGTGATCTGCCCGGACTGCGCGCAGCCCATCGCGCTCCTGGCGGACGAGGCCGTCCTGCCGGAGCACGCGCTGTGCGCCTCGCCGTGGAACCCGTTCGGCCTGACCGTGTGCGCGGGCACCGGACGGACGGCCGCCGAGGCCGAGCCGGCGGACGCGGGGACGGACCCGCAGGAGCAGGAGACCGGTCTGCTGCTCACGCTGCCCGCCGGCCTGGACTGGCGGACGCAGCCCTTCTCGCACGTCGGCGGTCCGGGATCGCGCCCCATGCGCGCGCCGATGACTCGCCGCCACATGGGCCGCGCGGCCTGATCCCGCGCCCGGGCCCGGCCGGCCCGGGCCCGTGCCCGAACTGATGCGCTGACGCCCGGCGGGGTGACGTGTCGCCGCCCCGGGCGTTCTCCTGGTATGACCGCAACCTCTTCGGCCATGGCCAGGCGGCGAAGTGTATTCGTCCCGGGCCCGGCGGAGGCGCCGGCGGCTCCGGCGCCCGCGTCCGAGGACCCTCCCATCTACCGCGACCTGATGCGCAGTTGGGCAGAGGGAGGGCGGACCCTTCCCGGCCGCGACGACCCGGAGTGGGCCCGGCTGGCGAAGCCGCCGGGCCGGCGCGCGGTGGTCAGCGGGACTCGGGGCCCAGCAGGTGACGGCCGATGACCATCCGCTGGATCTGGTTGGTGCCCTCGACGATCTGCAGCACCTTGGCCTCCCGCATGTGACGCTCCACGGGGAAGTCCGCGGTGTAGCCGTAGCCGCCGAGGACCTGGACGGCGTCGGTGGTGACCTTCATCGCGGCGTCGGTGCAGAACAGCTTGGCCATGGCCGCCTGCCGGGAGAACGGCCGCCCGGCGTCCCGCAGCCGTGCCGCGGCCAGGTAGAGGGCGCGCCCCGCCTCGACCTGGGTCGCCATGTCGGCGAGCAGGAACCGCAGGCCCTGGAAGTCGCCGATGGGCCTGCCGAACTGGCGGCGCTCGCCAGCGTAGGCGGTGGCGGCGTCCAGCGCGGCCTGGGCCACTCCGATCGCGCAGGCCGCGATGCCGAGCCGGCCGGAGTCGAGGGCGGCGAGGGCGATGGCGAAGCCCTGGCCCTCCTCGCCGAGCCGGCGGTCGTCGGCGAGCCGGACGCCGTCGAAGTGGACCTGGGCGGTGGGCGAGCCCTTCATGCCCATCTTCTTCTCGGGCGCGGCCGAGCTCAGGCCGGGGGCGTCGCCGGGGACAAGGAAGGCGGTGATCCCGCGGGGACCGTCGCCGCCGGTGCGGGCCATCAGCGTGTAGAAGTCGGCGACGCCGCCGTGCGTGATCCACGCCTTGGTGCCCTCGACGACCCAGTCGCCGTCGGCGCCCTCGCGGACCGCGCGGGTGCGCAGCGAGGCGGCGTCGGAGCCGGAGGCGGGCTCGGAGAGGCAGTAGGCGCCCAGCAGGCCGCCGCCGAGCATGGCGGGCAGGTGCTCCAGACGCTGCTGCTTGGTGCCGAAGTGGGCCAGCGCGTGGCAGGAGAGGGTGTGCACGCTCACTCCGAGACCGACGGTGAGCCGGGCCGCGGCCAGCTCCTCCAGGACCTGGAGGTAGACCTCGTAGGGCTGCTCGCCGCCGCCGTACTCGGCGGAGTAGGGCAGGCCGAGCAGTCCGGAGGCGGAGAGCAGCGCGAACAGCTCCCGGGGGAAGAGCCCGGCCTCCTCCTCGTCGGCCGCCTTCGGGGCGATCTCACGCTGGGCGATCTCGCGGACCAGCGCCAGCAGGTCCCGGGCCTCCTCGGTGGGCAGCGCGCGGTCGACGGGCTGCGGGGCACCGTGATCGGTCATGGCGGTGTTCTCCTCCCTGTACGGGCACAGGGCGGGCGACCGCTTGGATGACGCGGGTCCCGCCGGCTCACGGGCAGGGCCGACGCCCTTCCGGATCACGGAAGAAAACGGCAGGTCGGCGGCTGCGCGCTGTGAGTATGCCCGGTCGCCGTCGCCACGTCACCGGTTAACGGTCGCTTACTTGTAACGGATGGGAAACAGGTCCGTGGACGGCGGAGGGGCACGGCGGGAAACCGCCCGGAGACCGGTAGGACACGGGCGCGGACAGGCGGGAGAAGCGCCGGAGGAAGGCCGGACAACGGGCGGAGGGCCGGCGGAGGACCGACGGAGGACGAGGCGGGGGGAAGCGCGGAAAAGCCGGGGGAGCCCGGCCGGTGGCCGGGCTCCCCTGCTGTTGTCCGTTCTCGCGGGTGCTGTTCGTTCTCGCGGGCCGCTCCCGCCTGCGGCGCCGCTGCGGTCAGACCAGGCCGAGCCGGGTGACCAGCATGGCGATCACGACGACCAGGACCCAGCCGGCGATGTGCTCGACGAGGTTGTTGTCGTCGTCGTCCTTCGGGCCGCCGGTGAGGGTGCGGGTCAGGGTGGCAGTCGCTGCGCTCATGGTCTCTCGCTCGGGTCGCGTGCGGTGGTTCCCCCCGGGAACCGGCCGCGTGACCGGACCCGTTCCTCCACCATGCCACCGACCCGGGCTCGCGGGGCGGAGAGCTTCGTCACAGAACCCCAGGTCAGCGGATTCGTCAGCGGATTCCCACCGCCGCCAGGGCCTTGCGCTGGGCGGGCGTGGGGCTGGCCGGGAAGTACAGGTAGCAGACGCCACCTGTGCCCGAGGCCACCTTGCCGCTCGCGTTGTAGCGTTTCGTCCTCAGCCAGATGTTCTCGAATTCACGCCGCTGGTAGACGCGTCGGACCGCCTCGTTGCTCGGGGAGGCCGGGTCGTTGGCGACGACGTCCCCGTCCGCGGTGAAGCCGATCACCGTCATCAGGTGGCCCGAGGTGCCGTATCCCGCGCCGGTGAGCTCGCTCGCCAGGAAGGACTGCGACGTGATGACGGGGATGCCGGCCGCGACCAGCGTCTCCAGGTCGGTGAGCGACTCCAGCCGCGTCACCACGCCCTGGAGGCCGGGGTAGGTGGCGGCGTAGGCGGCGTTGAACGGCCAGTTGCCGCAGCCCTGGTACTGGTGGTCGTAGGTGAAGCGGGCCGCGTGGCACACCTGCGGGTCGGCGAACTCGGGGTTGACCCAGGACAGTTGCTCGGCCGTGGGCTTCCGGCCCCAGTACTCGATGATCATCTGCGACGAGGTGGGGCTGCACCATGCCTCGCCGCCGTTGTCGTACTCGGGGTACTGGCCGACGTGGGTGTTCTGCGAGTAGCGCGGCACGGGCAGTTCGCGGGTCACCCGCGGGGTCGTGGCGGCGACGGTGAAGCGGTCCGGGACGTCGGAGCCCATCGCGCCGAGCCGCCACACGGTGGGGGTCGCTCCCGAGCCCGGGCGGCGGTAGAGGGTGAGGCGCAGGCGGTAGGAGACCAGGCGCAGCCCGGTGGAGGCGTCGTCCACCGAGAAGGTGTCGGTCCAGACGGTGCTCTTGTCGTCGGTCTGGTCGTCCACGGAGGTCCGGCGGATGTCCTGGTCGCCGGCGGCCCAGCGGCCCATCACGTACCAGGGGGTGTCGGTGCCGTCGTTGTACCTGCCCTGGAGTTCGACCTGGATCCACGTGCCCGCCGGGGTGTCGGCGTTCCAGCTGGGGATCACCTCGGTCGCGGGGACCTTGAGGCGGTGCGACGGGGAGGTCCAGGTGGCGTACTCCCAGGAGGCGGAGGTCCCGGTGTGCGGGTCGGTGTACTCGGTGACGCCGGCCGGAACGGCGAGGGCGACTCCGGGACGGGCGCCGGACAGGGTGCGCACACCGAGGGCGCGGCCCTCGCGCCAGTCGGTGTAGGTGACCCAGGCCCGGTTGTCCACCAGCCGCTCGGCGGCGGCCGCCTGGGGCTCGGGGGCTCGGGGGTCCGCCTCGGCGGCGGCCGCCGGGGCGGCGGTGGTTCCGGCGACGGCCGCGGCGACCGCCGCGGCGAGAACGGTTCTGCGGGACGGCGATTGGGCTCTGTTGCTCATGGCTGATCGGCCCCCAGGGGTGAGCGTCGGGTGATGGTGTCCACGGCTCCGGGCCCCACTATGGCCAAGCGGCCCGCCGCCGATCCAGTACCTCGGCCGTTCCGGACGGTGGCAATATTGGTATCTACCTCTGGTAGCAGCGGTCGTGGTGGAGTCGGCGGACCGGCT
>NZ_JACADT010000363.1:0-5250 GCF_013421635.1 Streptomyces sp. UH6
GCCGGTCACCGGGCCGCCGGCCGCGCCGTAGCAGGCGTGCTGGCCGGCGGTGAAGACCGTGTCGGCGGCGAGTTCCAGCGGCACCAGCAGGGCGGCGATCGGGCCGAAACGGCGCTCCCGCCCGGCCAGCGCGTACGCCGCCACGAAGACGACGGCGCAGACCGCGGCCACCGTGGACACCGGGAGCGGCGCGCCCGAGAGCAGCACGTGGGACGCGGTGCCTACGGTCACGGCCAGCGCCGTGAAGAGCACCGCGCGCGCGGCTCTGAGGGGGGTCCCGGACATGTCCATCTCGCGGAAAGTCTGGCACGTCCGAGGTTAAAGACCTGGTAAAAGGTGACGGCGGCCACCCCGCCCGGCCGGGAAGGTTCCCGATGCCCCGGCTTGTCGGCCCGGGGGCATAGACTTCGAGACCGACAACCCGGACCACGCGCACCCCTCGCCCCGTGCTCCCCAGGAGGCCCCACCCGTGTCCAAGCCGCCCTTCACGCACCTGCACGTCCACACCCAGTACTCGCTGCTGGACGGTGCCGCGCGGCTCAAGGACATGTTCAACGCGTGCGACGAGATGGGCATGACGCACATCGCCATGTCCGACCACGGCAACCTGCACGGCGCGTACGACTTCTTCCACACCGCGAAGAAGGCCGGCATCACGCCGATCATCGGCATCGAGGCCTACGTCGCCCCCGAGTCGCGGCGCAACAAGCGCAAGATCCAGTGGGGCCAGCCGCACCAGAAGCGCGACGACGTCTCCGGTTCCGGCGGTTACACCCACAAGACCATCTGGGCGGCGAACGCCACCGGGCTGCACAACCTCTTCCGGCTCTCCTCCGACGCCTACGCCGAGGGCTGGCTGCAGAAGTGGCCCCGGATGGACAAGGAGACCATCTCCCAGTGGTCCGAGGGCCTGATCGCCTCCACCGGCTGCCCCTCCGGCGAGGTCCAGACGCGCCTGCGCCTCGGCCAGAAGGAGGAGGCCCTCAAGGCGGCCGCCGACTACCAGGACATCTTCGGCAAGGACCGGTACTTCCTGGAGCTGATGGACCACGGCATCGACATCGAGCACCGGGTCCGCGAGGGTCTGCTGGAGATCGGCAAGAAGCTCGGCATCCCGCCGCTGGTCACCAACGACTCCCACTACACCTACGCGCACGAGGCGACCGCCCACGACGCGCTGCTGTGCATCCAGACCGGCAAGAACCTCTCCGACCCCGACCGCTTCAAGTTCGACGGCACCGGCTACTACCTGAAGTCGACGGACGAGATGTACGCCATCGACTCCTCCGACGCCTGGCAGGAGGGCTGCCGCAACACCCTCCTGGTCGCCGAGCAGATCGACACCACCGGGATGTTCGAGAAGCGCGACCTGATGCCGAAGTTCGACATCCCGGAGGGCTACACCGAGATCACCTGGTTCCAGGAGGAGGTCCGCCGCGGCATGGAGCGCCGCTACCCGGGCGGCATCCCCGAGGACCGGCAGGCGCAGGCCGACTACGAGATGAACGTCATCATCCAGATGGGGTTCCCGGGCTACTTCCTCGTCGTCGCCGACTTCATCAACTGGGCCAAGAGCAACGGCATCGCGGTCGGCCCCGGCCGAGGATCCGCGGCCGGTTCGATCGTCGCCTACGCGATGGGCATCACCGACCTCGACCCGATCCCGCACGGCCTGATCTTCGAGCGCTTCCTCAACCCCGAGCGCGTCTCCATGCCCGACGTCGACATCGACTTCGACGAGCGCAGGCGCGTCGAGGTGATCCGGTACGTCACCGAGAAGTACGGCGCCGACAAGGTCGCCATGATCGGCACCTACGGCACCATCAAGGCCAAGAACGCCATCAAGGACTCCGCCCGCGTGCTCGGTTACCCGTACGCGATGGGCGACCGCATCACCAAGGCGATGCCCGCCGACGTCCTCGGCAAGGGCATCCCGCTCTCCGGCATCACCGACCCCCAGCACCCCCGGTACTCGGAGGCCGGCGAGGTCCGCGGGATGTACGAGAACGAGCCCGACGTCAAGAAGGTCATCGACACCGCCAAGGGCGTCGAGGGCCTGGTCCGGCAGATGGGCGTGCACGCCGCCGGCGTCATCATGTCCAGCGAGACCATCACCGACCACGTCCCGGTGTGGGTCAGGCACTCCGACGGCGTCACCATCACGCAGTGGGACTACCCGAGCTGCGAGTCGCTCGGCCTGCTGAAGATGGACTTCCTCGGTCTCCGCAACCTGACGATCATGGACGACGCCGTCAAGATGGTGAAGGCCAACAAGGGGATCGACATCGATCTCCTGGGCCTCCCGCTCGACGACCCCACGACCTTCGAACTCCTCCAGCGGGGCGACACCCTCGGCGTCTTCCAGTTCGACGGCGGCCCCATGCGCTCCCTGCTGCGCATGATGAAGCCCGACAACTTCGAGGACATCTCCGCCGTCTCGGCCCTGTACCGGCCGGGCCCGATGGGCATGAACTCGCACATCAACTACGCGCTGCGCAAGAACGGCCAGCAGGAGATCACGCCGATCCACCCGGAGCTGGAGGAGCCGCTCAAGGAGGTGCTGAGCGTCACCTACGGCCTGATCGTGTACCAGGAGCAGGTGCAGAAGGCCGCCCAGATCATCGCCGGCTACTCGCTCGGCGAGGCCGACATCCTCCGCCGCGTGATGGGCAAGAAGAAGCCCGACGAACTGGCCAAGAACTTCACCATCTTCCAGGCCGGCGCCCGCAAGAACGGCTACAGCGACGAGGCCATCCAGGCGCTCTGGGACGTCCTGGTCCCGTTCGCCGGCTACGCCTTCAACAAGGCGCACTCCGCCGCCTACGGCCTGGTCTCCTACTGGACCGCCTACCTCAAGGCCAACCACCCGGCCGAGTACATGGCGGGCCTGCTCACCTCGGTGAAGGACGACAAGGACAAGTCCGCGGTCTACCTCAACGAGTGCCGGCGCATGGGCATCAAGGTGCTCCCGCCGAACGTCAACGAGTCCGAGCCCAACTTCGCCGCCCAGGGCGACGACGTGATCCTCTTCGGCCTCTCCGCGGTCCGCAACGTCGGCTCCAACGTGGTCGACTCGGTCATCCGCACCCGCAAGGGCAAGGGCAAGTTCTCCTCCTTCCCCGACTACCTCGACAAGGTCGAGGCCGTCGTCTGCAACAAGCGCACCACCGAGTCGCTGATCAAGGCCGGCGCCTTCGACTCCCTCGGGCACACCCGCAAGGGCCTGATCGCCCAGTACGAGCCGATGATCGACAACGTGGTCCAGGTCAAGCGCAAGGAGGCCGAGGGGCAGTTCGACCTCTTCGGCGGCATGGGCGACGAGGGCGCCGACGAGCCGGGCTTCGGCCTGGACGTCGAGTTCTCCACCGACGAGTGGGACAAGACCTACCTGCTCGCCCAGGAACGGGAGATGCTCGGCCTCTACGTCTCCGACCACCCGCTCTTCGGCCTGGAGAACGTCCTCTCCGACAAGGCGGACGCGGGCATCGCCCAGCTCACCGGCGGCGACTACGGGGACGGCGCGGTCGTCACCATCGGCGGCATCATCTCCGGCATCCAGCGCAAGATGACCAAGCAGGGCAACGCCTGGGCCATCGCCACCGTCGAGGACCTGGCGGGCTCCATCGACTGCATGTTCTTCCCCGCCACCTACCAGCTGGTCTCCACCCAGCTCGTCGAGGACGCCGTCGTGTTCGTCAAGGGCCGGCTCGACAAGCGGGAGGACGTGCCGCGGCTGGTCGCGATGGAGCTGATGGTCCCCGACCTGTCCAACGCCGGGACCAACGCGCCCGTGGTCCTCACCATCCCCGCGCTCAAGGTCACCCCGCCGATGGTGACCCGCCTCGGGGAGATCCTCGCCAGCCACAAGGGCGACAGCGAGGTGCGGATCAAGCTGCAGGGCCCGCGCAAGACGACGGTGCTGCGCCTGGACCGGCACCGGGTGAAGCCCGACCCCGCCCTCTACGGCGACCTCAAGGTCCTGCTCGGCCCGTCCTGCCTCGCGGGCTGACCTCGCGGGCCCGGCCTCGCTGGCTGACCTCGCGGGCCGGCCTCGGGGCCGGCCACCTGCCGGCCACCCCCACAACGCGCCAGGGGCCCGCCCCGGAGCTCGCTTTCGCGAACTCGGGCAGGCCCCCTACGGGCGCGGCGCGCGTCAGTTGTGGCCGAAGCGGCGCTGCTTGTTGCGCGCCACGTCCGCGGGGCTGCCCTGGACCTGCGCGACCGTGGACTGGTGCTGCGCCGCCTCGTCCGGGCGGTGCTGCGGGCGGTCGGACCGGGCGGCGCGCTGGGCGGGCTTGCGGGTGTTCTTGTTCTTGGCCATGGTGATCTTCCTCCTGAGGGGGACCGTGATCGGTGTGCCAGAGCCGAGTTCAGACTCACATACGCCGCTCACGCACGCATGTCGGACGACTACCGTGCGTCACAGGGCCGTTGGGGCGCGGCCCGCTCCCGACGGGCAAACGCCACGCCGAAGATCGAGTTCGGGCCGTCTGGACCCCCGGGCTGGGGCAGACTCGAAGCGAACCCGAAGCACGCCTCCCCGGACAGAGGAAAGAGGGTGACCGCGTGGACCGCTGCATCGTCCTGGTGGACGCCGGATATCTGCTGGGTGCCGCCGCCAGCCTCCTCGCCGGAGAGCCCTCGCGGTCCCGCATCACCGTCGACCACGCCGCCCTCATCCAAGGACTCCGGGAACGCGCCGAGGCCGACACGGGGCAACCCCTGCTGCGCATCTACTGGTTCGACGGCGCCCCCGACCGGGTCCCGCAGCCCGAACACCGCCGACTACGGGTGATGCCCCGGGTCACCGTCCGCCTCGGCGCCCTCACCCGCTCCGACGGGCGCTGGGCGCAGAAGGGCGTCGACGCCGCCATGCACGCCGAACTCACCGAACTCGCCCGCAACCGCGCCTGTTCCGACATCGTGCTGGTCACCGGCGACGGCGACCTGCTGCCCGGGATGATGTCCGCCAAGGAGCACGGCGTCGCCGTCCACCTGTGGGCCGTGCAGGCCGCCGACAACAACTACAACCAGTCCGAGGACCTGGTCGCCGAGGCCGACGAACGCCGCGTGCTCGACCGGGCCTGGATCACGCAGGCCGTCCGCGCCCGCGACCTCACCGGCGCGTGCCCGCCGCAGCCCGCGCCGCGCCCCGAGATCGCCGCCATCCTCTCCGCCCCGCCCGGTGACCCCCACGCGCAGGGCGACCGGCAGGCCCCCGCCCACGAGTCCCCTCACCCCGCCCCCGTC
>NZ_JACADT010000364.1:0-5226 GCF_013421635.1 Streptomyces sp. UH6
GACACGGTCCCGGCCGTCGGGTGCGCAGGCGAGGGCGTCCACCGCGCCCGCGGCCCTCCCCAGCCTGTACAACGGTGCACCGCTGACCATGTCGGCCGGTGGACAGAATTCCGTTTGCCGGGACGGGCGAGGGCGCCGCGGCCCCTCGCCGGACCCGGCCGGTGTCAGCGCCGGGTGAGGACCGGGGGCTCCTCGGTGGCGCGGGAGGCCAGGACGGAGCGCCTGCGGCCGTAGCCGAGGTACAGGGCGAGACCCGCCGCCAGGAACCCGGCGAACTGCACCCAGGTGGACGGCCCCGTCTCGTACATCAGGTACAGGCAGAACAGCACGCCCAGCCCCGGCAGCACCGGCCCGAGGGGCACCCGGAACGGCCGCGCCAGCCCGGGCTCCCGCCGCCGCAGCGCGATCACGGCGACGTTGACCGCGGCCATGGCGGCCAGCGTGCCGATGGTGGACAGGTCGATCAGGCCGTCCAGCGGCACGAACGCCGCGACCAGGCCGAAGACCACGCCGACGACGACCGTGCCGGTCACCGGCGTCGAGGTCTTCGGCGAGACCTTCTCGAAGAACCGCGGCATCAGGCCGTCGCGCGACATCGACATCAGGATCCGGCTCTGCCCGTAGGTCACCGCCAGCGTCACCGAGGCGATGGCCACCACCGCGCCGAAGGCGACGACCGCCCCGCCGACGTCGGAGCCGGTGACCACGTCGACCACGTGGGACAGCGCGGCCGGCCGGCTGCCCACCTCCTCGGAGCCGATGGCGCCGATCGCCGCCAGGGCCACGGCGCAGTACAGGACGGTCACCAGGCCGATGCAGACCAGGATGGCGATCGGCACGTCGCGCCGCGGGTTGCGCGACTCCTCGCCCGCCGTCGTGATGGCGTCGAAGCCGATGTAGGAGAAGAACGCCGCCGAGGTGGCCGCGCCGATGCCCGCCATGCCCTCGGGGGCGAACGGGCTGAGGTGCCCGTCCTGGAAGGCGCTGAAGCCGACCGCGCAGAACACCAGCAGGACGGCGATCTTGACGACCGCCATCACGGCGGTGGCGCGGGCGCTCTCCCGGACGCCGCGGACCAGCAGCAGCGTGGCCAGGCCGATCAGGACGACGGCCGGAAGGTTGGCGACGCCGCCCTCGGTGGGCCCGTGCGAGAGGGCGGCGGGGAGCCGGAAGCCCAGCAGGCTGTCCAGCAGCTCGTTGACGTACTCGCTCCAGCCGACCGCGACCGCGGAGATGGAGATGCCGTACTCCAGCAGCAGGCACCAGCCGACCAGGAACGCCGCCGTCTCGCCGAGACCGGCGTAGGCGAACGAGTAGGACGAACCGGCCACCGGGATGGCGCCGCCGAGCTCGGCGAAGGAGAAGGCGGTGAAGACGCAGGTGACGGCGGCCAGGACGTAGGAGACGACGACCGCGGGGCCCGCCTCGGCGACCGAGCCGGACAGGCCGACGAAGATGCCGGTGCCGACCACGGCCCCGATGCCGAAGCAGATGAGGTGGAAGAGGCCCATCGTCCGCTTCAGACCGTGACCCTCGAGGTCATGGCCCGATTCGGCGATCAGGAGCTGGGACGGCTTGACGCGTGGTGCGGGCATGCGGGTGGTGCTCGTTTCTGGGTGGTGCGGGGCGCGACGGGGTGGGTCGCGGCGCGACGGGGTGGGTCGCGGGTCGGGCGGCACGGAAGGGATGGTTCCACGCCGCCCGGCGGTCGGGTCCCCGCGGCGCGGCCGCCGCGGGGGAGGATCACGAGGTCCGGTGCGTCACCGGCCGAGCGCGGCGACCATGACGGCCTTGATGGTGTGCAGACGGTTCTCCGCCTCGTCGAAGACGACCGAGTGCTCCGACTCGAAGACCTCGTCGGTGACCTCCAGGGAGTCCAGGCCGTACTCGGCGTGGATCCGCCGGCCGACCTCGGTGCCGAGGTCGTGGAAGGCGGGGAGGCAGTGCAGGAACCGCACGTCCGGGTTGCCGGTGGCGCGCAGCACGTCCATGGTCACCGCGTACGGCGACAGCGCGGCGATCCGCTCGCCCCAGACCTCCTTGGGCTCGCCCATGGAGACCCAGACGTCGGTGGCGACGAAGTGGGCGCCCCGGACACCCTCGGCGACCTCCTCGGTCAGGGTGACGCGCGCCCCGCTGATCTCCGCCAGCTTGTGGGCCCGGGCGACGACCTCCTCGGCGGGCCAGTAGGCGCGGGGCGCGACGATCCGCACGTCCATGCCGAGCAGGGCGCCGGTGATCAGGTACGAGTTGCCCATGTTGAACCGGGCGTCGCCCAGGTAGGCGAAGGCGGTCTCCTCCAGCGGCCGGTCGCCGTGCTCGGTCATGGTGAGCACGTCGGCGAGCATCTGGGTGGGGTGCCAGTCGTCGGTCAGGCCGTTGAAGACCGGCACGCCCGCGTGCGCGGCGAGCTCCTCCACCTTGACCTGGCTGTCGCCGCGGTACTCGATCCCGTCGTACATCCGGCCCAGCACCCGGGCGGTGTCCTTGACGGACTCCTTGTGCCCGATCTGCGAGGCCGACGGGTCCAGGAAGGTCGTCGAGGCGCCCTGGTCGGCGGCGGCGACCTCGAACGCGCACCGGGTGCGGGTCGAGGTCTTCTCGAAGATCAGCGCGATGTTGCGGCCCCGCAGGTACTGGGTCTCGCTCCCGGCCTTCTTGGCCGCCTTCAGCTCGGCGGCCAGCTCGACCAGACCGCGGAACTCCTCACGGGTGAAGTCCAGCTCCTTGAGGAAGCTGCGGCCGGCGAGGGCGGAGGGGAGGAGGGGCATCACAAGCTCCTGGGCTGCTGCGGGGATGCTGGAATTATATACGACGGGAAGAATGATTATTCACCCCGAGGTGGAAAGCGAGACCTTACACCGGATCCCGCTCCACCGGGCAGCTCATGCAGCGCGGCCCGCCCCGCCCCCGTCCCAGCTCGTTGCCCCGGATCTCGATCACCTCGACCCCCTGCTTGCGCAGGTGCGTGTTGGTGGTGGTGTTCCGCTCGTAGGCGACCACCACGCCCGGCTCCACCGCCAGCACGTTGCACCCGTCGTCCCACTGCTCCCGCTCCGCCGCGTGGACGTCCTGGGTCGCGGTCAGCACCCGGATCTCGCCCAGGTCCAGCGCCGAGGCGATCGCCCGGTGCATGTGCTCCGGCGGATGGTCGGCGACCTCGATCCGCCGTCCGGCGCCGCCCGGCGTGATCGTGTAGGAGCGGAGCATGCCGAGGCCCGCGTACTGGGTGAAGGTGTCCCGGTCCACCATGGTCATCACGGTGTCCAGGTGCATCGTCGCCCGGCGCTTCGGCATGTCCAGCGCCACCACGGTGCGCGCCGACCCGGTGGCGAAGAGCTTGTGGGCGATCATCTCCACCGCCTGCGGGGTGGTCCGCTCGCTCATCCCGATCAGCACCGCCCCGTTGCCGATCACCAGCACGTCGCCGCCCTCGATGGTCGACGGGTAGTCCGCGTGCCCCTGCGACCAGATGTGGAACTCCTCACGGCGGAAGAGCGGATGGTGCCGGTAGATCGCCTCGAAGTGCACCGTCTCGCGCCGCCGGGCCTGCCAGCGCATCGCGTTGATGGACACCCCGTCGTAGATCCAGGCCGAGGTGTCGCGGGTGAAGAGGTGGTTGGGCAGCGGGTCCAGCAGGAAGTCGTCCAGCTCCATCACGTGGAACCGGACGGAGACGGGCTCCGGGTGCTCGTCCAGGTACTCCCGCTTGGTCATGCCGCCGATCAGCGCCTCGGCCAGCCGGTCCGACGGCAGCGCCTCGAAGACGGATCTCAGGTGGCCGGTGGCGAGCGGGCCGAACTCCCGGGCGTCGAACACCTCGTCCAGGACGAGGGTGCGGGCCTCGGGGTCGTCCAGCGTCTCGGCCAGCAGGTCGCCGAAGAGGTGCACGGCGACGCCGCGCTCGCGCAGCACCGCGGCGAAGGCGTCGTGCTCCGCCTGGGCGCGCCGCACCCAGAGCACGTCGTCGAAGAGCAGGTCGTCCTTGTTGCTGGGCGTGAGCCGCTTCAGCTCCAGGCCCGGACGGTGCAGCACGACCCGGCGCAGCCGGCCGGCCTCTGAGTCGACGTGGAATCCCATGCCACTCATCCTGACCGCGACGGCCCGACTTCATCCCTGTTCACCTGCTCCTTCCGCCCGCAAGCAGCAGCCCCGGCCCGCCCGGAGCTTTACGCCGGACAAGATCCGTGCGAAGTTGCGGCATTGCGCCATGGCATGAACCCGCCGTGCCCGGGCGGGACAGGAACGAGTGGGGGCCCACGATGATCCAGGATGTGCTGGGACTGACGGAGAACGAGTCGAACGCCTACCGCGAGCTGCTGCGCCGCCCCTCCTGTTCCGCCGGGGAACTGGCCGGGGTGCTGGAGGTGCCCGAGGGCGAGGCGGCGCGGCTGATGGGCCGCCTGGAGGCGCTGGGCCTGGCCGCCCGCAACGGGCAGGCGCCCGGCCGGCTGAGCGCCTCCCCGCCCCGGCTCGCCCTCGGCTCGATGCTGGTCCACCAGCAGAACGCGCTCCGCCTCGCGGAACTCGAACTCGGCTCCCTGGAGGAGGTGTACCGGGCGACCATGGCCGAGCGGTCCTCCTCCGACGTCCTCGACGTGGTCCGCGGCGCGGACGCCACCCGGCAGCGGCTGGAACAGCTCCAGACCGGGGCGCGCAGCGAGTTCCTCTGCCTGTCCCAGGCTCCCGCCCGCTTCGTCTCCGTCGCCGAGAACACCGCCACCGAGGCCGCCGCGGCGGCGCGCGGGGTCGCCTACCGGGTGGTGCTGGAGCGCCGCATGCTGGAGGAGGGCGAGGGCATCGTCGAGGAGCTGGAGCGCGCGGTCGACGCGGGGGAGGAGGTGCGGGTCACCGACTCCGTCCCGGTCAAGCTGGTGATCGCCGACCGTGAACTGGCGATGGTGCCGATGGGCGGCCGGGGCGACGCGGCGGACGGCGCCCTGCTGGTGCGGCCCAGCGGCCTCCTCGACGCCCTGATGGGCCTCTTCGAGCTCGTCTGGCACCGCAGCTCGCGCTTCACGGTGCCCCGGGCGGGGCAGGTGCTGGAGTCCACGTCGAGCGCCCTGGACGAGACGGACGCCCGCATCATGAGCCTGCTGGTCGCCGGGCTCACCGACCAGGCGGTCGCCGTCCGCCTCGGCCTGTCGTTGCGCACCGTGCAGCGCCGGGTGGGCCAGCTGATGAAGCTCACCGGCGCCCAGACCCGCCTCCAGCTGGGGCTTCAGG
>NZ_JACADT010000365.1:0-5220 GCF_013421635.1 Streptomyces sp. UH6
CTTCGAGGCCGTGCTCGGCCTGCCCCTCGCCGCCCAGCACCGGCAGCGGGTGCGGCGTGGCGCCGGGCGGGTCTTCGAGGTGCTGGACGCGCCGGACCCCGTGCGCGAGCCGGAGTCCCCTCGCCCGGTGCCCGCCTCGCCCTTTCCCCTGGAGGTCCGTGGGCTGGTGGCCCGCCATCCCGGTGCGGCGAAGGCCGCGCTGCGCGGTGTGGACCTCAGGCTGGAGCAGGGCCGACGGGTGGCCGTGGTGGGGCCGTCCGGTGCGGGCAAGACCACCCTGGCGCAGGTACTGCTGCGGTTCCTCGAACCGGAGGCCGGGGTCTGCGCCCTGGGCGGGGTCGACATCCGTGCGGTGGACGGTGACCAGGTGCGCCGGGTGGTGGGGCTCTGCGCCCAGGACGCCCACCTCTTCGACAGCAGCATCCGGGAGAACCTGTTGATCGCCCGCAGGGACGCCACCGAGGCGGAGCTGCGCACGGTCCTGCGGCGGGTGCGGCTGCTGGAGTGGGCCGACGCCCTCCCCGACGGCCTGGACACCTTGATCGGGGAGCACGGCGCCCGGCTGTCCGGCGGTCAGCACCGACGGCTGACCCTGGCCCGCGCCCTGCTGGCGGACTTCCCCGTGCTGGTGCTGGACGAGCCCACCGAGCACCTGGACCTGCCGACCGCCGACGCGCTCACCGCGGACCTGCTCGCCGCCACCGAGGGGCACACGACCGTGCTGATCACCCACCGCACGGCAGGACTGGAGGCGGTGGACGAGGTGATGGTGCTGGACGGCGGCCGGGTGGTGCAGCGCGGCGGGTACGCGGAACTGGTGGGGGTCGACGGCCCGTTCCGCGCGATGGTGGCCCGCGAGGAGGCGGCGGAGCACCTCGCCGGCCGTCCCGCCGTGGCGGGGGTCGCGTGACGGGGGTCGCGTGACGGGGGTCGTGCGACATGGGTCGTGCGACATGGGTCGTGTGACGGGGGTGCCGGCGGGTGGGCAGACTGCGCTCGACCACGTCGCCCGGCCCATGCACGACCCATGCCTGCCTCGTGCCCTGCTGCCCTCGTGCCCTGCTGCCCTGGGTGCGCCTGGTGCGGTGACCGGCACGCCCGGGCGGGTCCGGGGGGCGTGACAGGGGAGGTGGCCGCGCGTCGAGGCCGGGCGGCCCGGCCGGTCCACCCTCAGGGGCGGCGGTGCCAGGGGATGGCACCGACCCGCGCTCACCCGGCTGCCGCAGGGGTTCCCCCGGCCGTACGCCCTCGACGGGCCGTGCGCCGGTGACGGCATGACGATCACTGACATGCCCTCACCTCGGCGCTCCCTGCCTCTCTTTCCCGTCCTGCTGTGCACCCTGGTCGCGCTGGCCGTGCGGCCCGCGGCCGCCGAGGGGGAACAGGCGCTCGCCGCGCCACCCGACGACGGCGGCCTCAGTACCCGGGTGGCGCGCCTCTACCAGGAGGCTGCCCGGGCCACCTCGCGGTACGAGGCCGGTACCCGCCGGCTGGAGAAGGAGCGGGTACGGGCCGGTGCACTGGACCGTCTGCTGGCCGTGAACCGGCGCGAGGCCGAGGTGCTGCGGGCCGACCTCGGCAGGTATGCCAGGGCCCAGTACCGGGCGGGCGGAGGGCTGCCGGTCTCGGCCCAGTTGCTGCTGGCGGACGACCCGGAGGCGCTGATGCACAGTCACCGCGCCGTGTGGCGGGCGGACCTGGCCGTGAACAACGTCATCGAGAGGAGCCGCCGGGTCGAGCGGCGGCTCTCCACGGAGCGGAGGGAGGCCGCGGAGCGGCGGCAGCGGCTGGAGGCACGGTCCGCCGAGCTGGCCGGGATGCGCCGGGAGATCCAGAGCACGCTGGAGGAGGCCCAGGGGATGCTGCAGAACCGGGCGGACGCCTCGGTCGCGGCCGGGTCCTGCCGGGGCGCGGTGCGGCTGGAACAGCCCGGTCGGCCGGTCGCGGGTCCGTGGGTGGCGCCGGTGGAGAGCTACACGCTGTCGGCCGGGTTCGGGCAGGGCGGCGCCCGGTGGGCGAGCCGGCACACCGGGCAGGACTTCGCGGTGCCGATCGGCACCCCGGTGCGGGCGGTGGGTGAGGGCCGGGTGGTGAAGGTGTCCTGCGGAGGCCCGTTCGGCATCGAGGTGGTGCTCGCGCACCCCGGCGGCCACTTCACCCAGTACGCCCACCTGGCCGCGGCCGCTGTGGACCAGGGGCAGCGGGTGGCGGCCGGGCACTGGATCGCGCAGTCGGGGACCAGCGGCAACTCCACGGGCCCGCACCTGCACTTCGAGGTGCGGGTGGGTCCCGGGACGGGCTCGGCGCTCGACCCCGTTCCCTGGCTCTCGGCACGCGGTGTCCCGCTGGGCTGACCCCTCGGCCGCAGCCGCGCCGCGGAGCTACGGCAACTCGGTCAGGATCTTCTCGATGACGACCGCCACCCCGTCCTCGTTGTTGGCCGCCGTCCGGCGGCCCGCCGCGCGCAGGGCGTCCGGGTGGGCGTTGCCCATGGCGTAGGCCTGGCCGGCCCAGGTGAGCATCTCGATGTCGTTCGGCATGTCCCCGAAGGCCACGACCTCCTCGGGCGAGATGCCGCGCACGGCGCAGCACATGGCCAGGGTGCTGGCCTTGGAGACGCCGGGTCCGCTGATCTCCACCAGGGCGGTGGGGCTGGACCGGGTGACCGTGACCCGGTCGCCGACCACGGTGCGGGCGAGGGACAGGAAGGCGTCCGGCTCCAGCGCGGGGTGGAAGGCGAGCAGCTTGAGCACCGGCAACCGGGAGGCGGCCCCACCGGGGGCCAGCAGCTCGTCGGCGTCCCCGTAGGAGTCGGGCCGCTCCACGTGGATGCTCGGGTAGGCGTGCTCCTGGTGGAAGGCGTAGGTCTGCTCGATGGCGAAGACGGTGCCGGGGGCGCCCTGGCGCAGCAGCCGCACGGTCTCCCTGGCGTTGGCGTGACCGACCTCGCGGACCATGGTGAAGCGGTGGTGGCCCGGGCCCTCGTGGAGGTCGACCACGGCGGCGCCGTTGCCGCAGATGGCCAGGCCGTGCCCGTGCAGGTGGTCGCTGACGACCTCCATCCAGCGGGCCGGCCGGCCGGTGACGAAGAAGACCTCGATCCCGGCGGCCTCGGCGGCGGCCAGCGCGGCGACGGTGCGGGGGGAGACGGACTTGTCGTCCCGCAGCAGAGTGCCGTCCAGGTCGGTGGCGATCAGCCGGGGCGGAACTGCAGCGTGGGCCCGGGTCGCGGGCGCTTCGAGAGCTGAGGTCACCCCGCCATTCTCGCGCATATGCCAGCACGTGCGTGCGGATGCCCGCACATCTGAGTGAGAATCGACCACTGAATGCTCGATTCCCCCGGATATGCCGGGTTGGCCGGGGGCGTCTGCGGTCAACCCCCGGCCAGGCGTCAGCTCAATTGCGCCGGTGCCTCGGTGGCGATGCGCTCGAACACCTTCTCGTCCACGTCGAAGTCCGAGTCGGGGATCGGCATGTGGATCACCAGCTCGGTGAAGCCCAGCTCCGCGTGCCGGCCGGCGAAATCCACGAAGGCGTCGACGGACTCCAGCGGGGCGTTGCGGTCGGGGGTAAAGCCCGTGAGCAGAACCTTGCCGAGTTCCTTCGCGTCCCTGCCGATCGCCGCGCAGGCGTCCGCCAGCCGCTCGGTCTGGCGGCGGATGGCGGCCACGGACTCCTCCGGGGTGCCGGTTTCGAAGATCGTCGGGTCGCCGGTGGTCACCCAGGACTGCCCGTGGCGGGCGACCAGCTGCATCCCCCGGGGGCCGGTGGCCGCCACCGCGAAGGGCAGCCGGGGCCGCTGGACGCAGCCCGGGAGGTTGCGGGCCTCGTGTGCCGAGTAATGGTCGCCGGTGAAGGAAACCGAGCCCTGGGTGAGCAGCCGGTCCAGCAGCGGTACGAACTCGGCGAACCGGTCGGCCCGCTCACGTGGCGTCCAGGGCTCCTGACCCAGGGCGGTGGCGTCGAAGCCGGTGCCTCCGGCGCCGATGCCCAGCGTGATGCGGCCTTCGGAGATGTCGTCCAGGGAGATCAGTTCCTTGGCGAGCGTCACCGGGTGGCGGAAGTTCGGGGAGGTGACCAGGGTGCCCAGCCGGAGGCGGGAGGTCACGGCGGCGGCAGCGGTCAGGGTGGGCACGGCGCCGAACCACGGGCCGTCCCGGAAGCTGCGCCAGGACAGGTGGTCATAGGTGTAGGCGGTGTGGAAGCCGAGTCCCTCGGCCCGCTCCCAGGCGGCTCGCCCGCCCTCGTGCCAGCGACGGTAGGGCAGGATCACGGTGCTCAGACGCAAGCTCATGCAGCGAGCCTAAGGCCGGGACGTTTCACGTGAAACATGCCACCTCCGCTCAACCCCGCTCCTCCGCTCAACCCGTCCCCTCCGCTCAACCCCGCCCCTTGGCTCGTCTCACCCCTCGCCTGCTCGGCCTTCCTGGAGCCGCAGGTACTCCGGCGGTACCGCACGGGTCAGCCAGACGCCGTTGGCGCTGCGGTGGAAGACATGACCGTCCCGGTGCATCGCGCCGGAGTCGACGGTCAGGATCACGGGCCGGCCCCGGCGGGCGCCCACGCGGGTGGCCGTCTCACGGTCCGCCGAGAGGTGGACGTCGTGGCGGGCCATGGGTCGCAGCCCTTCGGCTCGGATCGGATCGAGGTTCCGGGCCACCGTGCCGTGGTACAGGAACGGCGGCGGTGCGACCGGTTCCAGGCCGAGGTCCACCTCCACGGTGTGCCCCTGGCTGGCGCGGATGCGAGGGCCGTCGACGGCGAAACGGCGCTTGTCGTTGGCGGAGACCGCGTGGTCGAGCTCGTCCCGGCCGATCGGGAACCCGTGGGCGGCGGCGGCCTCCAGCAGGGTCTCGATGTCCACCCAGCCGCCCGGATCGAGGGTGATGCCGATCCGGTCGGGCTGATGCCGCAGATGGCGGGAGAGGTACTTCGAGACCTTGACCATGCGCCGGTCGTCGATGCCGGCGCCTTCCGGAGTGGTGTTCATGTGGGCCAAGTCTCACGCATTCGGGGTTTGATCCACAGCGAATTACGGTTCTCCACAGGAAAACCCGACCAGCCTGTGGACAACTTCGCCGCTATGCGGACGGCGAGCGGTCCCGACGCACCCGCCTGACCACCGCCGCGAGCACCCGCGCCCCAGGAGGCTCGGGCGCCACCTCGACCTCCGGCCGCCCCTGGAGCACCGCGTCCAGCACCGCCGCGGCGAGCCGCTCC
>NZ_JACADT010000366.1:0-5192 GCF_013421635.1 Streptomyces sp. UH6
CCTCCGCGTCCACCTCCGCGTCCACCTCCGCGTCCACGTCGACGTCACCGGCCGCCGCCGGTCCCTCCGCCTCCGCCCCCACCTCCTCCGCCGCCCCCGCCCCCACGCCGCCCGGCACCCGCTCCGCCAACCCGTCGCTTCAGCGACGGGTCGTTGACTAGTCTTTGCGGCATGTACGGCTACGACCCGAACGCCGGCGCCCAGCAGCAGTACGCCCCGCCGCCGCAGCAGCACCAGCAGCAGCCGATGGGCGGCATGAGCGGCGGGTACGGTCAGCAGCAGCCGCTGTACCCCGAGCCGTCCGCCGCGGCGCCCCCCTCACTGGTGGACGCGGTGCGCGCCTTCACCACCGGGACCATGACCGCGGAGGACTTCCACCAGGTCTTCTCGACGTCCAAGGTCTACTGCCCGCGGGGCGACAACCCCGGCTTCCTGGCCCTGCACAACACCCAGCAGCCGGTGATCCCCATGTTCACCTCGCTCAAGGAGCTGCGGCGGTACGCGGGCAAGGAGTCCAAGTACTTCACGATCACCGGGTCCGAGGTGCTCGACCTGCTGCCCTCGGGATACGGCTTCGTGCTCGACATGGAGGGCGAGCACCGGATGGTGTTCGACGCCCAGACCGTCGAGCAGATGGTCGACTACGCGATGCGGCGCATGTACACCTGAGCCGTCCCGCGCCCTGTCGGCCCCGCCGCCCACCGGCGCCCCATGCCGCCCCACAGCCGCCCCTGCCGTTCGCCCCAGGCCCGGAGGACGTCCCCGTCCCCGGGCCTTTCGCACGCCCGGCTCCGGCCCGCCTGGCAGAAAGTTCAACAATCAACTAATCTGGTGCCCGAGGAGGCCACCACCCTGGGGGCCGCCGCACAGGAGGTACGCACCGCCATGCCCGCCGTGACCGTAGAGAACACCCTGGCCCTGCCGCGCGTCACCGCCCCGGCCGAGGCCGTCGCCCGCCCCGTGCTCACCGTCACCACCGCGCCCACCGGGTTCGAGGGCGAGGGGTTCCCGGTGCGCAGGGCCTTCGCCGGGATCGCCCACCGGCACCTGGACCCGTTCATCCTGATGGACCAGATGGGTGAGGTGGAGTACGCGCCCGGAGAGCCGAAGGGCACTCCCTGGCACCCGCACCGCGGTTTCGAGACCGTCACCTACATCATCGACGGCGCCTTCGACCACCAGGACAGCCACGGCGGCGGCGGCTCGATCACCAACGGCGACACCCAGTGGATGACGGCCGGCAGCGGCCTGCTCCACATCGAGGCGCCGCCGGAGCAGCTCGTCATGTCCGGTGGCCTCTTCCACGGTCTCCAGCTGTGGGTGAACCTGCCGGCCAAGGACAAGATGATGGCGCCGCGCTACCAGGACATCCGCGGCGGCACGGTCAAGCTGCTGACCTCCCCCGACGGCGGCGCGCTGATCCGCGTCATCGCCGGCGAGCTCGACGGCCACCAGGGTCCGGGCATCACCCACACCCCCATCACGATGCTCCACGCGACCGTCGCGCCGGGCGCCGAGGTCACGCTGCCGTGGCGGGAGGACTTCAACGCCCTCGCCTACGTGCTCGCCGGGCGCGGCACGGTGGGCGCGGAGCGGCGCCCGGTCCACATGGGGCAGGCGGCCGTGTACGGCAAGGGTTCCTCGCTGACCTTCCGGGCCGACGAGCGTCAGGACGGGCACACCCCCGACCTGGAGATCGTGCTGCTGGGCGGTGAGCCGATCCGGGAGCCGATGCAGCAGTACGGGCCGTTCGTGATGAACACCCGCGAGGAGCTGGCGCAGGCCTTCGAGGACTTCCAGAAGGGCCGGTTCGGTCGGATCCCGGCGGCGCACGGCATGACGGAGGAGGGCCCCGGCGCCTGACGCCGGAGCAGAACGGCCACCGTCACCCGCCGCGGGACCGGCCCCCGCGGCGGGACCCGGCCGCCGCCGCGGGGCCCGGCCGTCGTCAGGGTTCGCTCAGCTCGAACCAGATGGTCTTGCCCGCCCCGCGCGGGTCGACGCCCCACGCGGAGGCGAGCTGCTCGATCAGGAACAGGCCGCGCCCGGAGGACGCCAGCTCACCCGGGTCCCGCCTGTGCGGCAGCGCGTCACTGGAGTCGGTGACCTCCACCCGGAGCCGACGCGACCCCTCCGGCCCGCTGACCCGGGCGAGCAGGGTCGCGTCGGCGTCGGTGTGCATCAGGACGTTCGCCAGCATCTCGGAGGTCAGCAGCACGGCGGAGTCGATCTGATCCAGGTCCCGCCAGTCGTGCAGCAGCTGCCGCAGTTCCTCCCGGGCGTCGCCGATGCGGTCGGGCTCGTCCTGGGCGACCGTCGCCGCCATCCGGCGGACCGGCCAGCGCGCCGCGCCCTGCCCCGCACGGGATTCCTCGCTCTCGGAGGGCCGGTGGAGCAGGACGAACGCGATGTCGTCCTCACGGCGGTCCGGCAGCGGCCCGGTGTAGAGGTGCGAGGCGGGTCCCAGCACCGCGGAGACCAGGGTGTCGGCGAGCTCCTCCATGTCGCCGGCGTCGGAGGAACCCTCCAGGACGTCGCGCACGCGTTCCCAGCCGGTGAACAGGTCGTGGCCCCCGGTCTCGGCGAGCCCGTCGGTGCACAGCAGCAGCGTCTCTCCGCGGTCGAGCACGAACTCGGTGATGGGGTAGTCCGCGTCCGGCCAGATGCCCAGCGGGAGCCCGCCCGCGGTCGGCCGCAGCAGCACGGTGCCGTCGGCGAGCCTGATCCCCGGGTCGAGATGACCCGCCCGGGCGATGGTGAGCGCACCGCTGCCCGGGTCGACCTCGACGTAGAGGCAGGTCGCGAACCGGGTGTCGTCCGCGCCCTCGGAGTCGTTGATGCCCTGGAGGAACCGGGAGGCGCGGGAGAGCACCGCGTCCGGCGGGTGTCCCTCGGCGGCGTAGGCGCGCAGCGCGATGCGCAGCTGCCCCATCAGGCCCGCCGCCTGCACGTCGTGGCCCTGGACGTCGCCGATGACCAGGGCGAAACGGCCACCGGTGCCGGGGGCCGCGGTGCTGCCGGGCAGCGGGATCATGTCGAACCAGTCCCCGCCCACCTGGAGGCCGCCGCCGGTGGGCACGTAGCGGCCGCTGATCTCCATGCCCGGGACCTTCGGGCCCAGGCGCGGCATCATCGAGGCCTGAAGGCCCTGCGTCAGCTCGCGTTCGGTCTCCACGGTGCCCGCCCGGGCCAGGGCCTGGGCCAGCATCCGGGCCACCGTGGTGAGCACGGAGCGTTCGTCGGGCGTGAACTTCACCGGATGGGCGAAGCCGGCCATCCAGGCTCCCAGGGTCCGGCCGCCCGCCACCAGCGGCAGGAAGGCCCAGGACCTCCGCTCGAAGCGGGCCGCCAGCGGCCAGCCGGCCGGGTAGCGGGTGCGGTACTCCTCGGGCGAGCGGATGTAGACGGCCCGGCCGGTGCGGATCACCTCGGCGGCGGGGTAGTCCGTCTCCACCGACATCTGGGTGAACGGGAACGCGTCCTGCTGGGGCTGCCCGTGGTGGCCGACCACCGTCAGCCGGCTGCCCTCGACGCCGAAGACCGCCAGGCCGTCCGGGGAGAACCCGGGCATGGACAGCCCCGCGGCGACCCGCAGGACCTCGTGGGTGGACTCCGCCTCGGCCAGGGCGCGGCCCGCGTCCAGCAGGAAGGCCTCCCGGTTGCGCCGCCAGTCGCCGATCACCGGTCCCTGCGGGGTGGCCCCCGGCACCGGGTCGCTGACCTCCTGGATGACGCCGACGACCTCGTAGGAGTCGCGCTGCGCGTTGTAGGACGGGCGGCAGCGGGAACGCAGGGTGCGCAGGACCCGGCCGCCGCCGTCCATCACCCGGATCCGCGCCTCGGCGAGGGTGTTCTCAGAGACCGCCAGCTGGACGACGCCCAGCATCTCGTTCCAGTCCTCGGGGTGGATCCGGGCGCGCAGCTCGGCCCCCCGCAGCTCCACCGGCTCGGCGGGCAGATCGAACTGGCGGGCGGCCTCGGCGTCGGCGGTGATCCTGTCGTTGGCCGTGTCCCACTGCCAGAGGCCGATCGAGAGAATCGACAGGACCTCCGGGACCTTCTCGGCCGGCAGGGGATCGTGGTGGCGCATTGCCCCACTGTAGGAAGACGGTCAGTAAGCCTGCCATCGGAAGTGGAGGCATTCATTCCTCACGGATGTCCGCCGTCAGGGTGGACCTTCCCGGGTCCGCGGTCGCGCGCGACGGCCGTGCCAGGGGGAAGGGCCGGGCCCGCGCTCCGGGCGACCGCAGTGGTCCTTCCGGGCGGCACCGGCGGCGTGGCGCGGACCGCCCCGCGACGCCGCACGGAACAACGCCTGGGGCCCTCCCCGGTGAGCGGGGAGGGCCCCAGGACGACAGGCGGACGCGGAACCCGCAGCTCACCAGCGCGGGATCTCGCAGGTCACCCAGACGCGCACTTCGGCGTCGACGTCGCCGGTGTTGGTGAACAGCTGCTCCGAGGGGCGCTGCCAGGCCGGGTAGAGGTTGTTGCCGGTGGCGTACACGCCGGACTCGGGGTCGACGGCCGCCCCGCCGACGGCGGCCATCCCCTCCGGCCACGGGCAGGTCCACAGGGGGACCTCCACCGCGTAGTTCTCCGCCCCGGCCGGGACGGTCGCCGGAATCTCCAGGACTTCGAAGTAGGGCGGCAGCGTCGGCCCCGGCGGCCCCTCGGGCCCAGGTTCACCCTGCGGCCCCTCAGGCCCGGCAGGCCCCTCCGGCCCCGGCTCACCCTGCAACCCCTCAGGCCCAGCAGGCCCTTCCGGCCCGGGCTCACCCTGCGGTCCCTCCGGCCCGGCGTCCCCCTGCGGTCCCTCGGGCCCGGGTTCACCCTGCGGCCCTTCCGGCCCGGCAGGACCCTCGGGCCCCGGCTCGCCCTGCAACCCCTCAGGCCCAGCAGGCCCCTCCGGCCCAGGTTCACCCTGCGGTCCCTCCGGCCCGGTGTCCCCCTGCGGTCCCTCGGGCCCGGGTTCACCCTGCGGCCCTTCCGGCCCGGCAGGACCCTCGGGCCCCGGCTCGCCCTGCAACCCCTCAGGCCCAGCAGGACCCTCCGGCCCAGGTTCACCCTGCGGCCCCTCCGGCCCGGCATCGCCCTGCGGCCCCTCGGGCCCAGCAGGACCCTCCGGTCCCGGTTCACCCTGCGGCCCCGCGGGACCTGCATCGCCCTGCGGGCCGGGGTCACCCTCGGGTCCG
>NZ_JACADT010000367.1:0-5172 GCF_013421635.1 Streptomyces sp. UH6
GGGCACGTCGTCGAGGGCCGACCCGGCGCGTACCTCGGAGGCGAACTCCAGGGGATGCGCCCCCGGCTCGGCGCACTCGGCGCGCCCGCAGGAGCAGTCCCCGCCGCCCGCCGCCACCCGCGCACCCGGCACGACGTCCCAGCCCCAGAGACCGGTGAACTCGGCGACCGCGGTGCAGTCGGAGGAGCGGCCCCGTCGGCGCACGCCGACGCGCGCCCCGGACCGCGTGCCGGAACGGATCTCCCGCATACCGCCGATCGTGAAGCCCATGCCCCCTCCAACGGGTCCGCCGCGTGGGTGGTTACGTGCCGGAGGCTCGCCATGACGTGTGGTGACGCTGCGTTGCGACTACCCGCCGTATCGTCCCGGCTCGCCCGGTTCGCGCCGCGCGTGGATGCGAACGGGGTGGCGCGTGCGGCTCCTCGCGCCCCCTGCGCGCATCGAGCTCCGATCCGGGTGCCCGGACAGGTTTCCGACGTCGCGGGTCAAGTGAATCGCGGGCAACGGCGCCGGAGTTCATCCGAAGGGGTGGCGAAAGGTGGCGTTTACCGAACCAGCGTGGCTGGAGCGGTGACCGGAAGGCTACGTTGAGTATGCAAGGCTTGTGGCACATGCCCGCTCAGGGTTGCCGGAAGCACCTTTCGATCGGCGCGTCGGGCGTATTGTCGGTGGAGCCCGGTGACGGAGAGTGATCGCAGGGCTCTCTTCGGGAGGCGTGTGGCGGACGGGCTCCCGGAATGCGAGGGAATCCCGCCGAACCGAGGGACGGTCCGCCGGCGTTCTGGTAGGGCTGTTTGCAGACATGACAGGGCCCGAGCGGGTCCGACAGGTCTCAGGGATGGATGGGGGCGTTCCAGTGAGCGGCAACGGCGAAGGCGGGACGAACGCTGAGAAGCGCCCCAACGAGCTGCTCAACTCGTGGTTCGTGCGCAGTGGCTGGTCCAAGGGCGAACTGGCCCGCCAGGTGAACCGCCGCGCCCGTCAGCTCGGCGCCAACCACGTCTCCACCGACACCTCGCGGGTCCGCCGCTGGCTGGACGGGGAGAACCCGCGGGAGCCCATCCCGAGGATCCTCTCCGAGCTGTTCTCCGAGCGTTTCGGCTGCGTCGTCGCCGTCGAGGACCTGGGCCTGCGCGCCGCCCACCAGGCGCCCTCCGTGGCCGGCGTGGACCTGCCCTGGACCGGCCCGCAGACGGTGGCGCTGCTCGGCGAGTTCTCCCGCAGCGACCTGATGCTGGCCCGCCGCGGTTTCCTCGGCACCTCGCTCGGGCTGGCGGCGGGGCCTTCGCTGATCGAGCCGATGCAGCGCTGGCTGGTGCCCTCCCCGGCCTCCCCCGTGGAGGCGCCCCCGCCCTCGCCCCGGCGCGGCGGGCTCTCCGGGCCGGAGCTGGACCAGCTGGCGAACACCGTCGAGATGTTCCGCCAGTGGGACGCCCAGTGCGGTGGAGGCCTGCGGCGCAAGGCGGTCGTCGGCCAGTTGCACGAGGTCACCGACCTGCTCCAGGAGAGCCACCCCGAGCCGACGGTCCGCCGCCTCTTCGGCTTCGCGGCCGAACTCGCCGAGCTCGCCGGGTGGATGAGCTACGACGTGGGCCTCCAGCCCACCGCCCAGAAATACTTCGTCCTGGCCCTGCACGCGGCCAAGGAGGCCGGGGACAAGCCGCTCGGCTCGTACATCCTTTCCTCGATGAGCCGGCAGATGATCCACCTCGGCCGGCCCGACGACGCACTGGAACTCATCCACCTCGCCCAGTACGGCAGCCGCGACTGCGCGAGCCCCCGCACCCAGGCCATGCTGTATGCGATGGAGGGCCGCGCCTACGCCAACATGGGCCAGCCCGGAAAGTGCAAGCGCGCGGTGCGGATGGCGGAGGACACCTTCGCCGACGCGGCGGACTGGGACGAGCCGGACCCGGACTGGATCGGCTTCTTCACCGAGGCGGAACTGTACGGCGAGAACTCGCACTCCTTCCGCGACCTCGCCTATGTGGCGGGCCGCAGCCCCATCTACGCCTCCATGGCGGAGCCGTTGATGATGAAGGCCGTCGACCTCTTCGCCAAGGACCCCGAACACCAGCGCTCCTACGCGCTCAACCTGGTCGGCATGGCCACCGTGCACCTGCTGCAGAGCGAGCCGGAGCAGAGCGCCGTGATGCTGGGGCAGGCGATGAAGGTGGCCAAGAAGGTCCGTTCCGAGCGGGTCAACACCCGGATCCGCAAGACGGCCGACACGGCGGCGCGCGACTACAAGGAACTCCCCGCCGTCCGCGACATCACCCGGATGCTGGCGGAGGAACTCCCGGAGGCCGTCGAAGCGGTCTGACCGGCCCGAACGGGAGCCCGCGACCGGGCCCGGACGGGAGCCCGCGACCGGCCCGCAGGGGAGCCCTTGACCGGCCCGTAGGGCAGCCCGCCCACCGACGCCCGCCCAGCGCCACCCCCACCGCCGGCCGGTCCGTCCGACCCGCGGTGGGCACGGCACGACCCCCCGTTCTCCGGCCGCGGCCGGCCCTTCCGAACCGCTCACCCGGCTCCCCCGCCAGGTCGTCGGAAAGGCCGCCGCGGCCGGCTTTTCCCCGTGTCCTCACCGGCATCCGCTCCCCCCGCCGCGGGCCGTCAGGGCCCGAGGACGGCCGGGCCGAGCGGCACACCCAGTTCATGGACGCGTAACACGCACAGCCCCTTCGTCACCGGTGCGAAACAACGCGGGGGCATGGCCGAAACGGCGCTGCGTCAATCTCATGGCCAACGGCAGGGCGAACGACAGGCCCACCACCTCCCACTCCGCCCAGGTAGCCCGCACGGGCCGCGACCCACGACGAGGAGACGCCGATGGCACCAGCCATCACCTTTGCGGCTGACGAGATTTCGTCGGCCGACACAGGCTTCATGCTCATCTGTTCCGCCCTGGTGATGCTCATGACCCCGGGTCTGGCCTTCTTCTACGGAGGCATGGTCCGGGTCAAGAGCGCCCTGAACATGCTGATGATGTCCTTCATCAGCCTCGGGATCGTCACCGTCCTGTGGGTGCTGTACGGCTTCTCCCTCGCCTTCGGCACCGACACCGGCAGCCTCATCGGCTGGGACTCCGACTACGTCGGCCTCAGCGGCATCGACAAGGCCGAGGTCTGGAGCGGCTACACCATCCCCACCCTGGTGTTCGCCGTGTTCCAGCTGATGTTCGCCGTCCTCACCCCGGCCCTGATCAGCGGCGCCCTCGCCGACCGGGTCAAGTTCGCCTCCTGGTCCCTGTTCGTCGTGCTCTGGGTCAGCGTCGTCTACTTCCCGGTCGCCCACTGGGTCTGGGGCACCGGCGGCTGGGCCTTCGAGCTCGGAGTGATCGACTTCGCGGGCGGTACCGCCGTCCACATCAACGCGGGCGCCGCGGCACTCGGCGTGATCCTGGTCATCGGCAAGCGCGTCGGCTTCAAGAAGGACCCGATGCGGCCGCACAGCATGCCGCTGGTCATGCTCGGCGCGGGTCTCCTCTGGTTCGGCTGGTTCGGGTTCAACGCCGGCTCCTGGCTCGGCAACAGCGACGGCGTCGGCGCGCTGATGTTCGTCAACACCCAGGTCGCCACCGGCGCCGCCGTCCTCGCCTGGCTGATCTACGAGAAGATCCGCCACGGCGCGTGCACCACCCTGGGCGCCGCCTCCGGCGCGGTCGCCGGTCTGGTCGCCATCACCCCCGCGGGCGGCGCGGTCTCCCCGCTCGGCGCGATCGCCATCGGTGTCATCGCCGGCGTGCTCTGCGCCATGGCCGTCGGCCTCAAGTACAAGCTGAACTACGACGACTCGCTCGACGTCGTCGGCGTGCACCTGGTCGGCGGTATCGTCGGCTCGCTGCTGATCGGTCTCTTCGCCACCGGCAAGGGCCAGTCCGAGGTGGCCGGCCTCTTCTACGGCGGCGGCCTGGACCAGCTCTGGAAGCAGGCGGCCGGTGTCTTCGGTGTCCTGGCCTACTCCCTGGTCGCCTCCGCGGTCCTCGCCCTGCTGATCCACAAGACCATCGGGATGCGGGTCGAGGAGGAGCAGGAGATCTCCGGCATCGACCAGGCCGAGCACGCCGAGACCGCCTACGACTTCAGCGGCGTCGGCGGCGGCAGCGCCGCCAAGTCCACCGTCCCCGCCCGTGCCGAGAGCAACAAGGTTGACGCATGAAGCTGATCACCGCGGTCGTCAAGCCGCACAAGCTCGACGAGATCAAGGAAGCCCTCCAGGCCTTCGGAGTGCACGGCCTGACCGTCACCGAGGCCAGCGGCTACGGCCGTCAGCGCGGTCACACCGAGGTCTACCGGGGCGCCGAGTACACCGTCGACCTGGTCCCCAAGATCCGCATAGAGGTCCTGGTGGACGACGCGGACGCCGACCAGCTCATCGAGGTCGTGGTCAGCGCCGCCCGCACCGGCAAGATCGGTGACGGCAAGGTCTGGGCGGTCCCGGTCGAGACGGCCGTCCGCGTCCGCACCGGCGAGCGCGGACCGGACGCCCTGTAAGGGATCCGCCGCACCGACCCACCACGGGGCCCGTCGCTCGGAGTACGCCGCGACGGGCCCCGCAAGGGATCCGCACCGCGACGGACCCGCCGCAAGGGACGCCCCCGCAAGGCAGGCAGAGGAACAGGAGTCGCCGGGTGACGAGCACGGACACGCGTGAAGAGACCGAGGACTCGGGGCCCGGCGGCTACGCGGCGGCCCGGCTGGGCCTCCTCCAGGAGGAGGACCGGTCCGGGCCCTCCCGCCGCAGGACGCTCTCCCAGCTCACCGACCGCTGGCTGGCCGGTCTCTTCGCCGCCGCCGCGCCCGCCGCCCGCGGCCTGGCCCTGGTCGCCGTCGGCGGCTACGGCCGCGGGGAACTCTCCCCCCGGAGCGACCTCGACCTGCTGCTCCTGCACGACGGCTCCGCCCCGGACGCCGTCGCCGCCGTGGCCGACCGCCTCTGGTACCCCGTCTGGGACCTCGGCCTCGCCCTCGACCACTCCGTGCGCACCCCCGCCGAGGCCGGCAAGACCGCCGCCGAGGACCTCAAGGTCCAGCTCGGCCTGCTCGACGCCCGCCACCTGGCCGGCGACCTCACCCTCACCACCGGCCTGCGCACCGCCGTCCTCGCCGACTGGCGCAACCAGGCCCCCCGGCGCCTCCCCGAACTCCGCGACCTGTGCGCCGACCGCGC
>NZ_JACADT010000368.1:0-5171 GCF_013421635.1 Streptomyces sp. UH6
GCGCCGCTCACTGCTCCTGGGCGTCCGACAGGGACCGTTCCAGCTTCTCCAGGAGGGACGCCAGCTGGGTGCGCTCCTTGGGCTTGAGAGCCGCGAGCATGCGGCGCTCGTTGTCGAGGTGCTCGGCGAAGAGGCGGTCGATCAGATGCAGCCCCGCCGGGGTGAGACGGCAGTGGACCACGCGGCGGTCCTTGGCGTCGCGTTCGCGGACGATCAGGCCCTCGCCCTCCAGCCGGTCCAGACGGAGCGTGACGCCGGCCGAGGAGACCAGGCTGGCGGCGGCCAGCTCACCGGCGGTCAGACGGTAGGGATCGCCGGAACGCCGCAGGGCGGCGAGGACGTCGAAACCGGCCAGGGACAGCCCCGCCGCGGCGACCGGCCTGCTGGTCTGCGTCTGGTACAGCAGGAACGAGCGGTGCAGCCGCCCCAGCACCTCTATGGGCGAGGGGTCGAGATCCGGCCGCTCGCGGTGCCACTCCTCGATGACGCGCGACACGGCGTCCGCACCCGTGCCCTGAACCCTGCCGGTCACAGCCGTCTCCTCCCCGTATTTCTCACCGGTGAAAAACTACTCCCTTAACGGACCGGCGGGGTACGCCCGGGGTGCACGAAGGGCCGGACGTCCCGCTGAACGGGACGTCCGGCCCTTGGGCGCGGCCCTCGGAGGCCTCAGGAGTTGAGCTCCTCCAGGGTCCTGCCCTTGGTCTCCACCGCGAAGCAGGCGACGATCGCGCCCACCGCGGCGACGACTGCGAGCTGGATGAAGACCATGCTCAGATCCGCGCCGGAGGCGATGATCGCGCCGACCGTGACGGGACCGAGGATCACGCCCAGGCGGTTCCAGACGCCGCCGAACGCCGCGCCCTTGGCGCGGTTGCGCGTCGGGTACAGCTCCGGCGAGTACAGGTACAGCGAGGCGTTGATCACGAAGATGAAGAAGGTGGTGCAGGAGGCGAACAGCGCGACCTGGCCGCTGGAGGTGGCGCCGGCCACCGCGAGCGCGGCCAGCGCGGCCGTGGTGCCGATCAGCGCGGCGAGCAGCAGCGGCTTGCGGCCGATGCGGTCGACCACCAGGGCGGCGATCAGCGTGCCGATCAGGCCCGTGGCGTTGCTGAGCAGCGAGTAGACCAGCGCCGTGGTGAGGTCGAGGCCGAACTGCTTGGTGTACAGCGACGGCAGCCAGGTGGAGATGCCGTGGTTGACGTAGTAGGCGACGAACCACATCGTCGACAGGACGGCGGTGCGGCGCAGGTAGCGGCCCTGGAAGATCTCCCGCAGGCGGCCCCGGGACTCCTCGGCCGGGATCTCCAGGGAGGGCTCGGGCAGCGGCTCGCGGGTCGAGGCGGTGATCTCCTCCTCGATCCTGGAGATGACCCGCTCTGCCTCCTCCAGGCGCCCCTGGGAGGCCAGCCAGCGCGGCGACTCCGGCACCTTGCGGACCAGCACCAGGGCGAGCAGCACCGGCAGGCCGCCGATCAGGAACATCGCCTGCCAGCCGAGGTTGGGCACGACCCAGACGGCGGTCAGGGAGGCCGCGGAGAGGCCGGCCGGGAAGATCAGCTCGTAGAGCAGGACCAGCTTGCCGCGGCTGTCCGAGCGGGCGATCTCGTTGATGTAGGTGGCCGCGATGGGCACCACGCCGCCGATGCCGATGCCCTGGACGAACCGGAACAGCGCGAACATCTCGATGTTGGCGGACGCCGCCACCGCGATGCTGGCGAGACCGGTGATCAGCACGCCGAGGGCGACCGTGCGCACCCGGCCGATCCGGTCGCCGAGCCAGCCCGCGCCGAACGCGCCCAGCAGCATGCCCACGGAGGCGGCCGTGACGGCGAAGGTGGCCTGCGCGGTGGTCAGGTTCCACTGCTCGGTCAGGACGGGCAGGGCGGAGGCGGCGAGCAGCTGGTCGAACGCCTCGAAGAAGGTGACGGCACCGATCAGGAAGCGGACCTTGACGTGCCAGCGCGAGTGCGGCAGCCGTTCGAGTCTCGCGGCGATGGAGCCGGAGCCCACCGCTTCTTTCGTGGCCACGGTCGTCATGGGAATCCTTCCGCGAACAAGCGGGAGTTTCTGCAGGGATGCGGCGACACTAGAGGCGGTTATCTAAGGGGTCAATGATTTGGGCCTGAATTAACTCGAAGGAAATCGCAACGCTCCGGAGCCGCTTCCGGGAGCCGTTGGACCGCCGTCGCGCGGGCAGCCCGGAGCCGCCCTCCGGCCCGGTGACGGGTCAGGGACGGGGGCGGTCTCCAGGAGGTGCGGCCCAGGTGGGCGGTGGGGGTCAGGCGGTCGGAGGAGCCACCTCGCGCAGCGCGCGGAAGACCCGCTCCGGGGTCAGCGGCAGGGTGGTGACCCGGGCGCCGGTGGCGTCCTGGACGGCGTTCGCTATCGCGGCGGCGATCGGCACCATGGTGCCCTCGCCGGCTCCCTTGGAGCCGAACGGGCCCGGCCCGTGGCCCTGTTCCTGGGAGACGGAGACGAACGAGGCGGGCAGGTCCTCGGCCATCGGCACCCGGTAGTCGAGCGCCTCCCCGTTGACCAGGACGCCGTCCTCGTACCGCATCTCCTCGAACAGCGCCTGCCCGTAACCCATCAGCGCGGCGCCCTCCTCCTGGCCGCGCACCACCAGCTTGTTGGCCGCCCGCCCCACGTCACCGCTGGCGACCAGCTTCAGCACCGTCACCGCGCCGGTCTCCGGATCGACCTCGACCTCCGCGCCCGCCCAGCCGATCTCCCAGAAGACGCACGGCGCCTCCAGCGGGGCCTCGTGGGAGTTGGGCGCCTTGAAGAAGCCGTCGCCGCTGAACTCGTAGCCGGTGCCGCCGAAGACGGCGGCGACCATGGGCGGGAGCGGATGGACCGTCTCCTTCAGCCGCACGCCCCAGTCGACGAGTTCGAGGTCGGCCGGCTCGCAGCCCAGGTGCCCGGAGGCGAACTCCAGGACGCGGTCGCGGGCCTGTTCGGCGGCGAGCTGGACCGCGCGGCCCATGACCGTCATGCCGGAGGAGGCGTTGGTGCCCTGGTCGAAGGGCGAGGTGTCGGTGGAGACCGGCGCGTAGGAGACCCGCTCCGGCGGCACTCCGAGCACCTCGGCGGCGACCAGGCAGAGCGCCGTGGAGATGCCCTGGCCGATCTCCACCGCGCCGGTGGAGACGAAGACCTGCCCGGTGGCGTTGACCTTGACCCGGGCCTGCGCGGGCTTGTTGACGCCGCCGCCGTCCTTGAAGCCGATGGCCAGCCCCATGCCGCGGTTCGGCGCGGATCCGCGCCCGTGGTAGCCGAGTTCGGCGGCGACCAGGTCCAGTCCCTCGACCAGGTCGCTGTCGATGCCGCTCTCGCCCGGCATGAACGGCTCGCCCAGCGCCCTGAGGTTCTTCACCCGCAGGTCGTAGGGGTCCATGCCGAGCCGCCGCGCGATCATGTCGATCTGGCTCTCGCTCGCCCAGGTCGCCTGGGTCGCACCGAAGCCGCGGAACGGCCCGGCCGGCGTCGTCGACGTCATCACGCAGGCGCAGGAGGAGCGGACGTGCTCCCAGCGGTAGGGGCCGGGTATGCGGTAGCCGGCCTTCTCGGCGACCAGCGGGCTGCCGTCGGTGTAGGCGCCCGCGTCGAGCAGCACCTCGCTCTCCCGGGCGAGGAACGTGCCGTCGGCCAGCAGGCCGGTGCGCACCCGCAGCACCGCGGCGTGCTGGCTGAGGGTGAGGAAGCCCTCCTCGGTGGTCAGGCAGTGGCGCACCGGCCGCCCGGTCAGCTTCGACAGCAGGATCGCCACCGGCTCGGTCTTGCAGTTGTGCTTGGCGCCGAAACCGCCCCCCACGAACGGCACGTTGACCCGCACCGAGGACTCCTCCACCCGGAACACCCGGGCGATCTCCTTGCGCAGCGGGAACGGGTTCTGGGTGGAGGACCACACCTCGATCCGGTCGCCGCGCGCGTCGGCGACGGTGACGAAGGGCTCCAGGTGGAAGTGGTTCATCCGGGAGAAGACGAAGGTGTCCTCGAAGACGTGGTCGCAGCGCTCCCAGACGTCCTCGGAGCCGGTCTCGTAGCGGAACTCGTAGCAGACGTTGGGCCGCGGCCACAGTTCGGCGGAGGCGCCGGCGCCGTACGGGGGCACGACGCCGCGCGGCTTGTCGCCGGGGAACAGCTCCGCGGCGCCCTCGGCCAGCGCCGCGTCGACGTCCGGGACGGCGTCCAGCACCTCGTACTCGACGTCGATCAGCGCCAGCGCCTCCAGTGCCGCCGCCTCGCTCTCCGCGGCCACCGCCGCGACCGGGTCGCCGACGTGACGCACCCGGTCGGTGGCGACGATCGGCTGGTCCTTGATGAAGTACCCGAAGACGGCGTCGAGTCCGCCCAGGTCGTCCCGGGTGAGCACCGCGTGCACCCCGGGCACCTCGCGCGCCCGGCGGGCGTCCACGGTCACCAGCCGCGCGTGGGCGTGCGGGCTGCGCAGCACCTTCGCGTGGAGCATGCCGGGCAGGGTGACGTCGGCGGTGTACCGGGCGGCGCCGGTGACCTTGAGCTTCGCGTCCTTGCGGGGCGCGGTGGAACCGAAGGCGCTGGGCCTGGCGGTCACGCTTCCTCCCGTATCAGCTCGGCGGCCCGGTGGACCGAGTCGATGATCATCCGGTAGCCGGTGCACCGGCAGATGTTGGAGGAGATCCACTCGCGGACCTGTTCCTCGGTGGGCTCGGGATGCTCCCGCAGCAGCGCGGTCGTCAGCATCACCATGCCGGGCGTGCAGTAACCGCACTGGAAGCCGCCGCACTCGGCGAACGCCCGCTGCACGGGCCCCGGCTCGTCCGCCTCGGTCTGCCCGGCGACGGTCTCCACCGAGCAGCCGTCCACGCTGAAGGCGAAGACGCTGCAGGAGGCCGTGGGCACGCCGTCGATCAGCGTGGTGCACGCCCCGCAGACGCCGCGCTCGCAGGAGGCCTTGACCCCGGTGTTGCCCATCCGGTCGCGCAGCAGGTCCAGCAGCACCGTGTTCGCGGGGACCTCCTCGCGGCGGCGGCGGCCGTCGACCTCGACGTCGACGGTGATCCGGTGGGTGGCGGCCCGGTCGGCGCTCACATGGCCTCCTTCAGTTCGTCGGTACGGGCGTCCAGCAGCCGGCGCAGCAGCACCCCGGCGAGGTGGCGGCGGTACTCGGCGCTCGCCGCGGCGTC
>NZ_JACADT010000369.1:0-5164 GCF_013421635.1 Streptomyces sp. UH6
CGGAGCCGGCGCCAAGGCCAGGGCCAAGACCGGAGCCAGGGCCGGGGCCGGGGCCGGAGTCGCGGCCGGATGCGGAGCCGAGGCCAGGGCCAAGGCCAAGGCCGGAGCCAGGGCCGGGGCCGGGGCCGGAATTCAGCCGGTGCGGGAGATGAGGAGGAGGGCGCGGTCGTCGTTGACGTCCTTCGCGACGGCCTCGATCAGGTGCCACGCGGCGCCCTCGAAGCCGCCGGCCACGTACCGGTCGGCCTCGCCGGTGAGGCGGTCGATGCCCTCCACCAGGTCGCGTTCGGCGGTCTCCACCAGACCGTCGGTGAAGAGCATCAGCACGTCGCCGGGGCGCAGCGACCCCTTGCAGGGGTCGAAGGAGGCGCCGTCGTAGACGCCGAGCAGCGGCCCCTCGGCCGTCTTCTCCTCCCAGCGCCCGGTGCCCGCGGACAGCTGGAGCCCCGGCGGGTGGCCCGCCGAGTAGAGCTCGTAGTCGCCGGTGTCCAGGTCGAGGACCAGGTGGATGGAGGTGGCGAAGCCCTCGTCCCAGTCCTGCCGGAGCAGGTAGCCGTTGGCGGCGGGCAGGAACGCGTGCGGTGGGAGCGATCCCAGCAGGCCGCCGAACGCGCCGGACAGCAGCAGCGCCCGCGACCCGGCGTCCATGCCCTTGCCGGAGACGTCGGTGAGGACGACCTCCAGGGTGCGGCCCTCGTTGGTGCGGGCCGCGACCACGAAGTCGCCGGAGAAGGACTGGCCGCCGGCCGGGCGCAGTGCCATCTCCCGGTGCCAGCCGGCCGGCAGGTCGGGCAGCGCGCTCTGCACCCGGATGCGCTCGCGGAGGTCGAAGAGCATGGTGCCGCCGCGCCGCCAGGGCACGCCGACCCGGCTGCGGAACTGCGCGACCAGCAGGCCCACGAAGCCGCAGGCGGCGACCACCAGCACCACGCCGGGGGTGACCCGGGCGAAACCGTCCGGGTAGGGCCGCAGGGCCAGCGCCTCCACGATCAGCGCGGTGGCCGCGGCCGCGTAGAGGGCGAGGAGGCTGGCGGGCCGCAGCAGCAGACCGCCCACCACGATGGGCAGCACCAGGGCCGCCGGGGTGAACCAGACGGCGTTGGCGAGGGTGAGGCTCGCGATCAGGGGAATGGTGAGGAGCAGGGCGACGAAGGCGATCCAGTCCGACCCGTCACCCCGGAAGTAGTCGACCGCGGCTTTGCGCAGGCCGATGCGGGCCCGGTGGAACTGCTTCTTCATCCGGGCCGTGAACGTGTCGGCGGCCGAGCGCCTTTTCCGTCCTGCTGCCATCGCTTGGGACCCTATCCAGCGGACCCCCTCCCTGGCACGGGAGGTCCCACTTGTCCCCCGTCCGGGGCGGGATTCGGGCCGGAAGTCCCTGCCTTCCCCGCCGTTCCCCCGGGGGTCGCGGCCGCCGGTCACGCGCCGGGCACGTTCGCGGGCTGGCACCCGGGGCACCAGAACAGGTTGCGCGCCGCCAGTTCGGCCGTGCGGACGGCCAGGCCGCAGACGTGGCACGCCTGACCGGTGCGCCGGTAGACGTAGACCTCGCCGCCGTGGTCGTCGACGCGGGGCGGACGGCCCATGGCCTCGGGCTCGTGCTCGGGGCGGACGGTGTCGATGCGGTTGTTCCGGACGCCCTCGCGCATCAGCCGCACCAGGTCGGCCCAGATCGCGTCCCACTGCGCGCGGGTGAGGTCCCGGCCGGGCAGGTAGGGGTCGACTCCGTGCCGGAAGAGGACCTCGGCCCGGTAGACGTTCCCGACGCCGGCCACCACCTTCTGGTCCATGAGCAGGGCGGCGACGGTGGTCCGGCTCCGCGAGATCCGGTGCCAGGCGGCGTCCGGGTCGGCGTCCTCACGCAGCGGGTCGGGACCCAGGCGGTCGTGTATCGCCTGCTTCTCGCCCGGGGTGATCAGCGCGCAGGTGGTCGGGCCGCGCAGGTCCATGAAGGCCGTCGGGCCGGCCAGGCGCAGGCGGACGGTGTCGGCCGGCGGGGGCGGCGGGGCGGAGCCGAAGGCGACCTTGCCGAAGAGGCCGAGGTGGATGTGGACCCAGGCGGTGTTCCCGGGGTCCGCGGGGGCTCCGGGCCCGGGGGACCCGGCGAATCCGGGGAACCCCAGGAAGAGGTGCTTGCCGTGTGCCTCGGCGGACGTCATCCCGGCGCCGTCGACCAGGGCCGCGCCGTCGGCGAACTTTCCCTGGGGGCTGCTGACGCGCACCGGGGCGTGCAGGAAGCGCTCGGCGCAGTCCTGGGCGAGCCGGTGGATGGTGTGCCCTTCCGGCACGGCGTCTTCTCCGATCTGCCCCGCTCCACGGCACGGCCCCCGCACGTCGTGTACGGGGGCCGGCGAGGTCCTGGGGCGTGGGGCTGCCGCGGCGCTTCGCCGCTGCCGCCGTTACTGCTGGGGGTGGTGGGCCGGGATCGGCGGGAGGTCGCCCGACGTCTCGTACGCGGCGAGCATCTCGATGCGGCGGATGTGACGCTCGTCGCCGGAGAACGGCGTGCTCAGGAAGATCTCGACGAACTTCGTCGCCTCCTCCTCGGAGTGCATCCGCGCGCCGATCGCCACCACGTTGGCGTCGTTGTGCTCGCGGCCGAGAGCGGCGGTCTGCTCGCTCCAGGCGAGCGCGGAGCGCACGCCCGCGACCTTGTTGGCGGCGATCTGCTCGCCGTTGCCCGAGCCGCCGATCACCACGCCGAGGGAGCCCGCGTCGGCCGCGGTGCGCTCCGCCGCGCGGAGGCAGAACGGCGGATAGTCGTCCTGGGCGTCGTAGATGTGCGGGCCGCAGTCCACCGGCTCGTGGCCGGCTGCCTTCAGCCACTCGACGAGGTGGTTCTTCAGTTCGTAACCGGCGTGGTCGGAGCCGAGATAGACGCGCATGGTCCGAGTGTGACATGGACGCGAGCGGGCGCCGCGCACGGGGCGGCGGTTCCGGCACGGCTCGAAACTCCGGAAACTGTGATCTCGGCCATAGGAGCGAAGGCAAAGCCGCGACAAAAATCCGGAACCCCAGGTTCCGCTGATGTCCTTCCTCCGTTTCACTGGACCATCGCTCCGGCGGCCACCCCGCATGCCCCACGAGGGCGGGGGAACCTCACACGCACAACCCGGCGTAAGGAACAGCTCCATGACTTCTGGCGGACACGAGGGCTCCGGCCTTCAGGCCGGCCTCAAGAACCGGCATCTGACGATGATCGCCATCGGCGGCGTCATCGGCGCGGGTCTCTTCGTCGGTTCGAGCAGCGGCATCGCCGCGGCCGGCCCCGGCATCCTGCTGTCGTACGCCCTGGTGGGCGCGCTCGTCGTGTTCGTGATGCGGATGCTCGGCGAGATGTCGGTCGCCAACCCGACCTCCGGCTCGTTCTCCGCCCACGCCGACCGCGCGCTGGGCCGCTGGGCGGGCTTCTCCATCGGCTGGCTCTACTGGTTCTTCTGGGTCGTCGTGCTCGCCGTCGAGGCGACGGCGGGCGCGGTGATCCTGGAGGGCTGGATCCCGGCCGTACCGCAGTGGGCCTGGGCGCTGATCGTGATGGTCGTGCTCACCGCGACCAACCTGGCCTCCGTCGGCAACTACGGCGAGTTCGAGTTCTGGTTCGCCGGCATCAAGGTCGTCGCCATCGGCGCGTTCATCGTGATCGGCCTGCTGGCGGTCTTCGGGGTGCTGCCGGGCGTCGACGCCGAGCAGGCCTCCTGGTCCAACCTGACGGAGCACGGCGGCTTCCTGCCGCACGGTGCCGGCGCGATCCTGACCGGTGTCCTGCTGGTCGTCTTCTCCTTCATGGGGTCCGAGATCCCGACGCTGGCCGCCGGTGAGGCCGAGGACCCGCAGAAGGCCGTCACCCAGGCCACCAACAGCATCATCTGGCGGATCGGCGTCTTCTACCTGGGCTCGATCCTGATGGTCGTCACCCTGCTGCCGTGGGACTCGAAGAAGATCGCCGAGGACGGCTCGTACGTGGCCGCGCTCGACTCGCTGGGCATCCCGCACGCCGGTCAGATCATGAACTTCATCATCCTGACCTCGGTGCTCTCCTGCCTGAACTCCGGTCTGTACACCGCCTCGCGGATGGCGCACTCGCTCGGCCGCCGCGGCGACGCGCCGAAGGCGTTCGCGAGCACCACGGGCAACGGCGTGCCCCGGGTGGCGATCCTGGCGTCGGTGGTCTTCGGCTTCGTCGCGGTGTTCTTCAACTACGCGTTCCCGGACACCGTCTTCCTCTTCCTGCTCAACTCCTCGGGCGCGGTGGCGCTCTTCGTGTGGCTGGTGATCTGTGTGTCGCAGCTGCGCATGCGCCGGATCGTGATGCGGGAGGCGCCGGAGAAGCTGGTCGTGAAGATGTGGCTCTTCCCGTACCTGACGTGGGCGTGCATCGCGTTCATCGTCTTCGTGATCGGCTACATGCTGACCGACACGGAGAACGGGGGCCGGGACACGATGCTGCTGTCGCTGCTGGTGGCGGCGGTCGTGGTCGGCGTCGCCCTGGTCCGGCGCCGGGGCCGCGCCCCCGCGGCCGTCGCCTCCGACGGCTCGTCCGGCGACTCCGCGTCGCAGCCGGCCGAGGTCTGACGCCCGCGCCCGCCGTCACGGGACCCCCACCGCCCGCCCGGGCGGCGGGGGTCCCGTCGTTCCGGCGGCGGGTCAGCAGGGAAGGACGCGCAGCGGCGAGGAGGGGTGGTGGTCGAGGGCGGCGGTGAGGGCGGTGCGGATCAGCGCGGCCTGGTGCTCCATGCCCTGGGCGGTGGTGAGGCGGACCCGGGGGACGCGGACCACCGTGACCCCGATCCGCTCCAGCCGCTCGCGCTTCCCGGCGTCCCCCGGCGCGTCGAGCTCCACGGCCACCGCACGCTCCGGCCAGTAGGCGTCCACCACCCCCAGCGACGGCCCGTCGGGCAGGCGGAGCTCGACGTTCCACACCGGGTCGGGCAGCCCGTGCTCCCAGGCCATCCGGTACAGCCGCTCCTCCGCCGCGGTGCGCCCCTCGGCCACCAGGACCTCCATGGCGTCCGTGACCCCGGGCCGCCCGGTCAGCCGCGCCCGGCGCAGTTCCCGCAGCAGCGCGGCGGCCTCGCAGTGCCCGTCCTGGACCGCCTCGCCGAACAGCCGCCGGACCGTGAGGGTGCCGGGGTCCTCCGGGAGATGGGCCACCGTGTCGGCGACG
>NZ_JACADT010000037.1:0-16285 GCF_013421635.1 Streptomyces sp. UH6
CCCTCGGCCCGCGCGGCCGCCGCCACGGCCGCGGTGACCGCCGGGGCGACCCGCTCGTCGAACGGCGAGGGGATGACGTAGTCCGCCGCCAGGTCGTCGCCGACCACGGCCGCCAGCGCCTCGGCGGCGGCCAGCTTCATGCCCTCGGTGATCCGGGAGGCCCGCACCTGGAGCGCGCCGGCGAAGATGCCGGGGAAGGCCAGCACGTTGTTGATCTGGTTGGGGAAGTCGGACCGTCCGGTCGCCACCACGGCCGCGTACTTGTGGGCGATCTCCGGGTGGACCTCCGGGTCCGGGTTGGCCATCGCGAACACGAAGGCGTTGTCGGCCATGGAGGCGACCGCCGGCTCCGGGACGGTTCCGCCGGAGACGCCGATGAAGACGTCGGCGCCCGCCAGCGCCTCCTCCAGCGACCCGCTGATCCGCGCCTTGTTCGTCATGGCGGCGATCTCCGCCTTGACCGGGGTGAGGTCCGTCCGGTCGCTGGAGACGACGCCCTTGCGGTCGGCGACGGCCACGTCGCCGATGCCGGCCTCCAGCAGCATCTTCGCGATGGCGATGCCCGCGGCGCCCGCGCCGGAGATCACCGCGCGCAGCTGGCCGAGGGTCCGGCCGGTCAGGCGGGCGGCGTTGCGCATGGCGGCCAGGGTGACGATGGCGGTGCCGTGCTGGTCGTCGTGGAAGACCGGGATGTCGAGGCGTTCGCGCAGCCGGGCCTCGATCTCGAAGCAGCGGGGCGCCGAGATGTCCTCCAGGTTGATGCCGCCGAAGGACGGCGCGAGCCGGGCGACGGTCTCGACGATCTCGTCGACGCCGGTGCAGTCGAGGGCGATCGGAACGGCGTCGACGCCGCCGAACTGCTTGAACAGGATGGCCTTGCCCTCCATCACGGGGAGGGACGCCTCGGGCCCGATGTCACCCAGGCCCAGGACCGCGGTCCCGTCGGTGACCACGGCGACGACCGAGGACTTCCAGGTGTAGTCGTTGACCAGTTCCGGCTGCTCGGCGATGGCGCTGCACACCCGGGCGACGCCCGGCGTGTAGGCGAGGGACAGGTCGTCCTTGTCCCGGACCGGCACGGTGGCCTGCACGGCCATCTTGCCGCCCCGGTGCAGGGCGAAGGCCGGGTCGATCGAGTCCAGGGAGTCCTGGGCGTCGAAGGTGTGGTCACTGCGAGGATTGACGATCTCCGCTGACACGTGTCGTACCCCTTAAGGCTTCTTTGGTTGAGGGTGACCGCTCCGGGTGAGGAGCGGGCGGGCACCGCGCACGGCCATGGAGGGATGCCATGACCGGCCGTACGCGACGGGCGCGCCGCACACGCGCCCCGAGCCCCCGATGTGGGGTGTAAAGAACTTTCTTACCGGACGACGATCGCGAGGACGAGTCCATACCGTGAAGCTCACACCCCAGTGAGATGACTCATGCCCGGAAAGATGGACAAGTCGCCGCAGTCCGGTCTCGGCCACCCGGAGTCAGACAATCACATGTCCGCATTCCGAGACGCGCGGGAGATTTTTCGGCCGGTATCGGAAATGACCGGAGAAGTAACGCCCTTCCCTAGCCCGTCTTGAGCGTTTCAGGCGTGTCCGTTATGCGATTTTGACCTGAGCGATCACTCGAACGAGTGAGTCCGAATGGCAAGATGCGGTCATTGCCCTGCGCGACACCCAAGGCCGTGTGCTCGCGCCCTCGGTTACTCCACCCACCCGCCGGAGGATCCCACCATGACCGCACGCTTCACCCGTCGTCCGTCCGCCGCGCCGCTGAGGCCCGTTGCGATCGGCGCGATCGCGGTCGCCGGCGCCCTGCTGCTGACCGCCTGCGGCGACCAGACCGAGAGCGCCGCCCCGGCGGGCGACAAGTCCTCCACGTCCGAGGCCCCCCTCTTCGACAAGCTCCCCGAGGAGATCCAGAAGAAGGGCGTCATCGAGGTCGGCACCAACGCCGAGTACGCCCCGATGGAGTTCATGGACGGCGGCAAGATCGTCGGTGTCGACCCCGACCTGGCCGAGGCCCTGAGCAAGCAGCTCGGTGTCGAGTTCAAGTTCACCTCCGGCTCCTTCGACGGTCTGATCACCTCGCTGAACTCCGGCCGCTACGACATCGCCATGTCCTCCATCACGGACAACAAGGCACGCCAGGAGGGCCTGGACGACAAGGGCAAGAAGCTCGGCGAGGGCGTCGACTTCGTGGACTACTTCGTCGCCGGCACCGCCGTGTACGTGAAGAAGGGCAACCCCGAGGGCGTCAAGTCGCTCGAGGACCTGTGCGGCAAGACGGCCGCCGTGCAGCGCGGCACGACCTACGAGGACGCGCTGAAGGCGCAGTCCAAGAAGTGCAAGGACGACGGCAAGAAGGCCATCGAGATCGAGTCGTTCGAGAACGACACCGAGGCCCAGACCCGCGTGAAGTCCGGCGGCGCCGTGGCCGGTGTCAACGACTACCCGGTCGCCCTGGAGCTGGCCCGCAAGGCCGACAACGGCAACGCCTTCGAGATCGTCGGCGAGCAGTACGACGCCGGCCCGTTCGGCATCGCCGTCGACAAGGACAACACCCAGCTGCGCGACGCCCTCAAGGAGGCCGTGGACGCGATCATCGCGGACGGCTCCTACAAGAAGGTCCTCGAGAAGTGGGGCGCCGAGTCCGGCGCGATCGACGCCGCCGCCGTCAACAGCGGCAAGTAGCACGGCCGAGGAACGCGCAGGCACGAAGGCTCCACCGAAGGGCAGTCACCATGACTGACAATCCCGTACAGAAGGACACGGCACCCGCTGCCGTGCCGGTCTCGAAGAGTCCGGAAGCGATCAGGGCCATTCCCGTCCGGCACTACGGCCGGTGGGTCGGCGGCGTCGTCGTGGTGGCCCTGCTCGCGGGGCTGGTCTACGCCTTCTCCGAGGGCAACATCAACTGGCAGGCGATCCCCGAGACGATCTTCGACCCGAGCGTGGTCAAGGGCGCCGGGGCCACCCTGCTGATCAGCGTCCTGGCCATGGTCATGGGCGTCGTGCTGGGTGTCGTCCTGGCCGTGATGCGCATGTCCAAGAACCCCGTGGTCAACGGGGTCTCCTGGCTGTACATCTGGTTCTTCCGCGGCACGCCGGTCTACGTCCAGCTGCTGATGTGGTTCAACCTCGGCCTGATCTTCGAGTACCTGAATCTCGGTCCGTTCTACAAGGACGAGATGACGGACGTCATGACGCCGTTCATGTGCGCCCTGCTCGGTCTCGGTCTGAACGAGGCGGCCTACATGGCCGAGATCTGCCGCGCGGGCCTGCTCTCGGTCGACGAGGGCCAGACCGAGGCGGCGCACGCGCTGGGCATGAGCCACGGCAGGACGCTGCGGCGCATCGTGATCCCGCAGGCCATGCGGGTCATCGTGCCGCCGACCGGCAACGAGTTCATCAACATGCTGAAGACCTCGTCGCTGGCCTACGCGGTGGCGTACACCGAACTGCTGCGCGCCACCTCGTCGATCGGTTCCCGCAGCTACGCGGTGATGGAGATGCTCTTCGTGGCCTCCATCTGGTACCTGTCGCTGACCAGCGTCTTCAGCGTCTTCCAGTACTACCTGGAGCGCCACTACGCGAAGGGCTCCAGCCGGAACCTTCCGCCGACGGTCTTCCAGAGGATCAAGGCGAACTTCTCCGGCACCAGGAACGGAGGTGTCTCGGTATGAGCGTCATGGTGAAGTCCGAGGGCGTCCACAAGTCGTACGGCAGCGTCGAGGTCCTCAAGGGCATCGACCTGGAGGTCAGGAAGGGCGAGGTCTTCTGCCTCATCGGCCCCTCCGGCTCCGGCAAGTCGACCTTCCTGCGGTGCATCAACCACCTGGAGAAGATCAACGCCGGCCGGCTGTACGTCGACGGCGAACTCGTCGGCTACCGCCAGAAGGGCGACAAGCTGTACGAGCTCAAGGACAGCGAGGTCGCCCTCCAGCGCCGGGACATCGGCATGGTCTTCCAGCGCTTCAACCTCTTCCCGCACATGACCGCGGCGGAGAACGTGATGGAGGCGCCGATCCAGGTCAAGGGCGTCAGCAAGGCGGCCGCCCGGGAGCGGGCGCACCACCTGCTGGAGCGTGTGGGCCTGGGCGACAAGGCCGGAAACTACCCCGCGCAGCTCTCCGGCGGCCAGCAGCAGCGTGTGGCGATCGCCCGCGCGCTGGCCATGGACCCCAAGCTGATGCTCTTCGACGAGCCGACCTCCGCGCTCGACCCCGAGCTGGTCGGCGACGTCCTGGACGTCATGCGGGACCTGGCCGAGACGGGCATGACCATGGTGGTCGTCACCCACGAGATGGGCTTCGCCCGCGAGGTGGGCGACAACCTGGTCTTCATGGACGGCGGCGTGGTCGTGGAGTCCGGCGACCCCCGCGAGGTGCTGAACAACCCGCAGCACGAGCGGACGCAGTCCTTCCTGTCGAAGGTGCTGTGACCCCGCCCGGCAGCGGCGGCAACGGCTGAAGGGGCGGTACGGGAGATCCCGTACCGCCCCCTCGCGTTCGCCCGGCCGGCTACCGGAGGGCGAGCAGCAGCGTGTCCGAGGGGGAGCACCACACGGGGCGGACCTCCGCGAAGCCCTTCTCCCGCAGCACCCCCGCGTGCCACTCGGCGCTCGGCACGTCTCCGTCGGCGTGCTCGCCGAAGATCTCGAACCGTCGGGCGGTCGGCCCGGCGAGCACCGGGTCCTGGGCGGCGAGCCGCCACCACGCGGCCCAGTCGCTCACGCCGGCCGCCTTGGCCTCGTCCATCCGCGCGTGCCGCAACGCCCGTTCGGCGGCGTTGATCCTCGGGGTGTCGCGGTCGGCCATCCGGTCGGCGTTCATGAAGACGCCGCCCTCGCGGACCAGCCCGGCGACGCGGCCGTAGAGCGCGGCCAGCGGCCCCTCGTGCAGCCAGTGCAGGGCGGTGGCGGTCAGGACGGCGTCGTACGACGCGTGGGGCAGCGCCGCGGTCCAGCAGGGGTCCTTGAGGTCGGCGGTGACGAAGGAGACCCGCTCGTCGCCCTGGAAGGTCCCCCGGGCGATGGTGAGCAGCGCCGGGTCCAGGTCGACGCCCGTGCTGACGGCGTCCGGGAACCGGGCGAGCAGCCGAGCCGTGATACTTCCCGTGCCGCAGGCGAGATCCAGCACCCGCGGCGCGCGGCCGACGAGGGCCTCGACCATGTCGAGCATGATCCGGAACCGCTCCTCGCGGTCCGGCATGTACCACTCCTGCTGCCGGTCCCAGCTGTGCTGCCAGGCCTGCCAGTCGGTGGTCGTGGTAGGGGTCATCTCCGGCCCTCCGTCGTCCCTGCGCCTCGTGGTGCGGCGGCACGGCGGAGAAACAGACGGCACCGCACACCAGGCGTAATACCCTGTAAGCAGGATCAGCCATTACCGGCCGCACATCGGAACCTTAGAGCCCCTGCGTAAGGACTGCAAGTGGAACTGGCCTATTACTCGGATTACGCCGTCCGTCTGGTCAACAGCGAGGAGCCGGCCCGGGGCAGGGACGAACTGACGTCGGTGGAGGCCGTGCGGGACCTGTTCGGCGCCAACCGTTCCGCGGCCCGGCGGGCCACCGACGCCGACGTCACCCGGCTCAGGGCGGTGCGGGGGCGGCTGCGGTCGGTCTTCGAGGCGGCCGACTCGGGCGACGAGACGCTGGCGGTGGACCTGCTGAACTCACTGCTGCTGGAGTTCCCGGTGAGCCCGCAGATCTCCGGCCACGACCACCGGGACGAGGACGGCCGCCCGCTGTGGCACCTGCACCTGGCCGACCACCCGTCCAACGCGACGGCCGGTTACGCGGCGATCGCCGCGATGGGGCTGGCCTTCCACCTGACCGAGTACGGCGTCAACCGGCTGGGTCTGTGCGAGGCGGCGCCGTGCCGCAACGCCTACCTGGACACCTCGACCAACCGCTCCCGCCGCTACTGCTCCGACCGGTGCGCCACCCGGGCGAACGTGGCCGCCTACCGGGCCCGCAAGCGGCTGGAGGCCGACCGGTCGGCGAGCACCGGCCTGACCGAGGAGAGCGCCCAGGCGAGCACCGCCGGCAGCGAACGCTGACCGGGGCGGCGCGGGCGCGCCCGCAGCACCACCCGGGCCAGCACCAGTTCCGGCGGGACGACGCCGTAGTCGGTGCTGTCGCCGCCCGCGAAGGCGTTGTCGCCGAGCACCCACCAGCCGCCCTCCCGGCGCTCCACCGCCCGCTTCACCACCAGCAGGTCCTGCTGGAAGGGATGCCGCAGCACCACCACGTCCCCGGGCCGCACCCGGGCCCCGTAACGCACCAGCAGGCGGTCCCCGTGGTGCAGGGTCGGCACCATCGAGGGTCCGGTGACCTCGGCGATCCCGAAGGGCAGCAGGGCCCGCTCCCGCTCGCTGTCCTGCGGCGACACTTCCGTCATGCCCGGTACCTCCTCGGTCCGCTCCTCCGACAGTCCCATGCGCGGCACGTACTTTTGCCGTACGCCCATGGGGGCACCCGCGATTTCCCGGGCCCTACGGAGTAATGTCCCACCTGAGAAGACGATCACGAGGAAGGATTGCTTCATGCTTTCCCGCCTGTTTGCCCGCAGCGTGAAGGTCAGCGCCCACTGCGACCTGCCCTGCGGTGTGTACGACCCGGCCCAGGCCCGCATCGAGGCCGAGTCGGTCAAGGCCACGCAGGAGAAGATGCAGGCCAACGACGACCCGCACTTCCAGACGCGCGCCACCATCATCAAGGAGCAGCGCGCCGAGCTGGCCAAGCACCACGTCTCGGTGCTGTGGAGCGACTACTTCAAGGCTCCGCACTTCGAGAAGTACCCGCAGCTGCACCAGCTGGTCAACGACGCCCTGAAGGCCCTCTCGGCCGCCAAGGCGTCGAAGGACCCGGCGACCGGTCAGAAGGCCCTGGACCTCATCGCCGAGATCGACAAGATCTTCTGGGAGACCAAGAAGGCCTGATCCTGGCCCTCTTGCAGATGCCCGGCCGCTGAGAGATCAGCGCAGGTCACATCGCAAACTGAAGGGGCCCGGCTCCCCGCGAGCCGGGCCCCTTCAGCGTGTCCACCAAGGCGATGTAGATCAACTGGGAGCTTTTTGGGAGGCGAGCGTCCGGCGCTCCTTCTCCGCCTTCTCCCACTCCCGCTGGAGCAGGGAGACGATGCGTCGGCGCATCGCCGGGGTGACGTGCCGGTAGGTGGTGACGCTGCTGCCGTCCCTCACCTTGTGCCCCATCCGCTCGTCGAGCGCCGGCGCGGGGATCCCGCCTTCCTCCAGCCAGACACGGTGCCCGTGGCGCAGGCCGTGGGGCTTCATCCCCGACAGGCCGGGCACCGCGGGGATCGCGGGACGGTGGCGGCGCCCGCGGATCTGCGGCAGCTCGTCGTGCCCCTCGACGATCGGCTTCCAGAACAGGTCGTAGAACTGACCCTCGGCCCGCTGCGGCCTCCCCAGGGCCGACGGGAACGCCAGCTCGTTGTCGTGACCCTCGAGGACCTGGTGCAGCGCATCGCCGAGGAACGGCGGGATCGGCAGGCGCCGGTAGCTGTGATACTTCGGCGGCCGGAGCGTCCAGCCGCGGCCCTTCAGGTAGTGCCCCTGGTACTCCACCTGGACGACCTGGTCCAGCGGATCCCGGTCCGGGCCGACGAAGCAGTGCTCCCGGTGGAGGGCAGCGATCTCCGCCAGGCGCATGCCCGTGAACGCCTTGGTGAGGATCATCGCGTAGCCGACGTCGCCGCGAATGACGCGCGCGTTCTCCGCCAGGAGCAGGGCCTGCAGCGGCGTCGGGTAGACGTAGTCGTCCTCACGGGACTCCTCCGGCTCGTACTTGCCGCGGCGCCGGCGCGCGGCGGGCACCGGGTTGACGCCGACCAGGCCCTCCACCACGGCGTCGTCCAGCATCATGCGCCACGTCATCTCGATGTTCTGCGCGTAGTTCCGGCTGTGCTTCGCCCGCAGCTGCTTCATCCAGATGCGGTGGTCGCTGGTCCGGACGTCGGCCACGGCCACGCGGCCCCAGCGCGGGAGGATCTGAGCGCGGACCCTGCTGCGGTAGGTGCCGTCGCTCAGCTCGTCGACCTCGATCATCGCCAGCCAGGTCTCGGCCCAGTCCGCGACGGTGGTCCGGCCGGCCTTCGGATCGACGAACTTCCCCTCCGCGGCTGCGGTCTCCAGCTTGCGGCCGTACTTCAGAGCAGCGGTCTTCGTGTCGAACCCGCTCGCGGAGCCCTCGGTGCCGTCCGGCTTCCGGTACTTGACCCGCCACGCTTTGCCCCGCTTCTCGGCATAGGCCATGTATCACTCCAGATGCGATCATGCACGAAGGGGCGGGACCCAGTACCCATGGGTCCCGCCCCGTTCGCGTGCCTTCAGGCGGGCTGGCCGCCCTGAGCGAGCACTCCCTGCGCCGCACGGCTCAGGACGTGCTCCAGGCGCTGGGCCTCCTCGTCGGTGACCAGGTCCTCCTGGACCCAGACGACGACCGCCCCGCGTTCCCCGCTTTCCCCATCGAGGTACGCACGGCCCGCGTGGGGAATCTCCGGAACGCGCACTACCTGGACCCGCATACGCGGCCCCCTTACCTACCTGGTCGGTGCCACCCTCCATGCAGGTAAGCGGAATGTAACCACATGAGCACTCCCTATGCACAGAGTTGCGCTAACTCCCCGGAAGCATCCTCCGCAGCTCGCGCTGCGCCTTGGCCCAGGCGCTGAGATCCTCCCGCACCTGGTCCGGCTGAGCCGGTCCGTCCCCGCGCTTCACGACCAGTGTCATGACGGCCGAGGAGCCGTCCTTACGGAGGTCGACGATGTCGGTGTCCATGACCTCGCCGTCGGCCAGCTCCTGGAGGACGCGCGCGGGGAGGCGGGCGACGAGCGCCTTGGCGAGTTCGGTGACGGCGTCGGCCTGGACGGCCTGGGCAGCGGTGTCGGCGCTGTCTTCTCGCAGGACTGGCTCTCCGCCGGCGAGGACTGACTCGATCGAGTCTTCGGTCCAGCCGACCTCGTGCGCGTAGCGGCGGATGGTGGGGGTGATCCGCTTGCCCGTGCCCGCTTCGACCGCCCGGAGGGCGTTGCGGCCGACGCCGATGCGTTCCCCCAGGTCTGCCTGAGAGAGGGCGAGGCGGTCCTCCCTCGCGGTCCTGAGTAGGGCACCGAGGCGCGCCCAGTCCTGAGTCATGTGGCACATCATGCCGCAGCGTGATGCAACACGCTACGCCCGCTTTCGGCCGCCTACCTGCACTTTACCTGGCATCTCAGGTGGCACATGTTGCATATGCCGGACACGAGTGCCCCGTCACGTGGCACTCGATGCACTGCAATGCACCGTGATGCTTGCCGATGCCGCTACCTGTTGCTACGTTTCTCTCGTGACACCGAACGGAACGGCGATAAGAGCACTCCGCAATGCACTGAAACTGAGCATTCGGAGCGTCGCCCGTGACGCCCACTGCGACCCGTCGCACCTGTCCCGCCTGGAGCGGGGCGAGGCCGGAATGGGAGAGCCGGGGCTGCGCCGCATCGCTGCCGTCCTCGGAGTCTCCGTAGCAGCCATCAACAGGGAGGAAGAACCGTGACCGCGACCAAGACCCGGGCCGCGACCAAGACGCGGGCCGCGGCCCGTGCGGCGGAGGAGCAGCTGCTCCGGCACTACACCGCCAAGGAGGCCGCAGCGCTGCTGGGCGTCTCGCTGAGCTGGGTGATGCACCGCGCCGCCGAGCGCTCCATCCCCTGCACGTACATCGCCCGCAAGCTCCGCTTCACCGCCGAGCACATCCGCGCCATCTCCAGCGCCGGCGAGGTCACGCCCGGCACCCGCGGCCGCCGTCGCGCCGCCGCCTGACCCGCCCGCAGATACGCCGAAGGGCCGCTCCGACTTCCCGGCCTGAGCGACCCAGCGACTCGGCGACCCCTACGACAACGACGAAGGAGAGGCCACCAGTGGCCAGTATCCCCCAGACTTCCCCGGCCGCGCGCTTGCGCGCCTACCTCACCGAGTACGGCTACAACCTCGACTGCACCTGCGGGGAGTGCGGCTCTTGCTTCCTCCGCGGGGCCGTCGACCAGCTCGCCCCGGCCGCCCCGCCGGCCGCCGACCTGGCCGCGATCGCCGCCCGCGCTGCCGCCGCGAGCCCCGCCCCGTGGTCGCTGCAGTACATGCTCTGCGACTGCTCCGAGGACTGCGGGCATGGCCGCTACGTCTCCCTGATCAAGACGACTGCCGGACCCGCCACCGAACTCTGCGACCTCCCGAATGAGGACTGGGAGCTGATGGTGCACGCCCGCACCGACGTGCCCGTCCTGCTGGCCCGCGTCGCCGAGCTGGAGGCGCAGGCCGCCACCGTGCGCTTCGAGATCTTCACCGAACTGGCCGCAGAGGCAGACGAGTGGGGCGGCTACATCACTCAGCAGGAGCTGCGCCGCAAGGCCCGCGAGGCTGCGAACCGTACCGCCGACTCCGCCGTCCCGCTGCCGGGCAGCCCCGCCCACGCGGCCGGCGCCGACCAGCCCCTCACCCTCGCCACGCCTCGCGTGCTGGCCGAGGTCGGTCGCGAGCGGGTCCGTCAGGACGAGAAGTGGGGTGAGCAGAACCACCCCGATGGCACCGGCATCGTCCCCGAGCAGAAGAAGCTGGCCGACAACGCGCGAGCCATGTGCCAACAGGCGTTCGCCGAGGGACGTGGCGACTGGGCCCACGTGCTCGTCGAGGAAGTTCGCGAGGCCCTCGCCGAGTCCGACCCGGCCGCGCTGCGCACCGAGCTGATCCAGGTCGCCGCCGTCGCCGTCGCCTGGGTCGAGGCCATCGGTCGCCGCACCGACGCCGAGGCCGGTGAGCAGGTATGACCAAGGAGCTCACCGCCGAACAGCTCGCCGAGCTTAAGCCGCTGGCCGGCGTCATCGAGACCGCGATCCGCGACACCCCGATTCGCCTCGGCACCGACGACTGGGGCACCACGCTCGCCGCTCGGGTTCTTGTCGACGTGGCCGCTTACATGGGTCGCGTCGTCAGCACCGAAGTGCCGGTCACCATCTACCGGGCGTCCTACGACGGCTCCGAGATGGGCCTCTACACCAGCCGCGAGGCGGCCCGTGCGCACTGCGAGACGCTCCTGCGCCGCGAGGTCGGCGAGGAGATGCTCCTCGGCTGGGTTCCGGACCACGGCGGCGGCGACGCCCCGGAGGAGCTGTGCACCGGCCACGACGTCGAGTGCAGCGGCTACTGGATCGCGCCCGTCACCGTCCAGGCCGCCTTCCAGGCCGACGCCGAGGCCGGTGAGGGCCAATGAGCAGCGTCTACGTCATCACCATCGGCGACACCCCGAGCATCGCCGCCACCACGCTGGAGGCCGCGGTGGCCTCCGCGCTGGCCGAGAAGTCGCGCTACGACAAGCCGGGCGAGATCACGTACCGCTGGGACGAGTACCTGCCGGGCCAGGTGTGGCGGCTCATGTCCCGCTCCACCAGCCGCAAGGGCCGCATGGCCTGGACCCAGTACGCCGTCCACGCCGTCCCGCTCGACGCCGAGGCCGGTGAGGGCCAGTGACCGCCGCGCACACGCCCCGCCGCATTCAGCGGCGCCGCACCAAGGGGTGGCGGAAGCCCGACAACTGCGTGATCGTCAGCCGCCCCAGCCGCTACGGCAACCCCTGCAAGGTCGGCCTGATGCGGGAGATGGGCTACGTCGACCCGCACGCCGCGGCGGTCGGGAACTTCCGCATCTGGCTCTACGGCTCCCGCCTCGACGCCCCGACCGACGAGGCCGACCTGCACCGCGACCGCATCCTCGACGGCCTGCCCAGCCTCCGCGGCAAGGACCTCGCCTGCACCTGCCGCCCCGATCAGGCCTGCCACGCCGACGTGCTGCTCCGCCTGGCCAACTTGCCCGTCGCCGAACTCGACGCCTGGATCGGCAAGGTTCGCGCCCGGGTCGACCTGCACCGCGCCACCTGGGGCGAGAAGCCCTTGCACCCCCTCAGCGCCGAGGCCGCCGAGGCCGTCCGGTGACGCCGCCCGCGGTCCTCGCCGCCACCGCCGACGCCCCCCTCGTCCGGCTCCCCGCCCTGCTCTCCGCGCTCGGCCTCGTCGAGAGCCTCGCCCAGCCCCTGCCCGCCGCCGACGACGTGCTCGCCGGCATCGCCGACCTTCCCGACCTCCAGGAGAACCGATGAGCCTCTTCCGCCGCCGTCGCGCCTACCGCGCGCTCATCCGCGTCCAGGCCCACATGCTCGCCGACCGCGACGCCACCATCGTCCGCCTCACCGGGCGCGTCACCGAGCTCACCCGCCGCCTCGAGCAGACCGAGCCCCGCCCGCGGACCGTCATCGTCACCCCGGCCGCACCGGCCACCGCCATCAGCGCCGACGACATCACCCGCGTGCTCGAGGACAACGACCGCGTGATGAAGGGGGTGCAGGCGTGAGCGTCCTCCCCCTCCGCGGACACGGCCGCCGCCGCGCCACCGACGCCCTCACCGCCGCCCGCGCCACCGAACAGCAGCTGCGTGCCGCACTCGCCGACGCCGGAGAGAAGGTCGCCGACCTGACCCGCCGACTCGACACCGCCACCCGCCACCAGGCCGACGCCGAACTCCTCGTCGTCGCCCAGCAGGCCGACCTCGACGACGCCCGCACCCGGTGCTCCCTGCTGGAGGGCGAGGCCGCGGCGCTCCGCCGAGAGCTCTTCACCCTCCGCGCCGCCGACGCCAACGCCGACGCGGTCACCGTCCGGCCCTGGGAGCGCGACACCAGCGACCCCGCCGACCAGGCCACCACCCCCATCGACGTCCGCACCCTCCGCGACGCCGCCGCCGCCGGCCTCCTCACCCACCTCGCCCGACCGCACAACTGACCCACCCCTCAGCACCGTCCGGCCGCCGCTGACCCGCCGCGGCGGCCGGACGGACCAACCACCCAGGAGCGCCACCGTGCAGATCGACCCCAGCCAGATCACCCGCGACGACGCCCAGCACGTCCTCTACCACTTCGGCCACGGCGGCTGGCGGCCCGGCTCCGGCACCACCGCCATCATCCACGCCTTCACCGCCGTCGACCCGAACCACTTCCGGCGCCTGGCCCTCGGCTTCCCCGGCCTCGCCGCCGCCATCTGGATCGCCCAGAACACCGAAGACGGCATCGACCGCCTGCAGCAGATCGCCGACGGGACGGCCGCCTGATGAGCTCGCTCGCCTTCATCGACACCGAGACCTTCGGCCTCAACGCTGCCAAGCACGCCCTCTGGGAAGTCGCCGTCATCCGCCGCGAGAACGGCATCGACACCGAGCACCTCTGGCAGATCAAGCCCAGCCAGTGGGAACTCGAAGAGGCCGACCCCAAGGCTCTCGACATCAACCGCTACCACGACCGGGCCGCCCTCCCCGACGGCTACCAGGCCGGCGACATGACCCACGCCTGCGGCCTGCCCCACCCCATGAAGCGCGACGAACTCCGCACCACCCTGCGGGACCTTCTCGCTGGAGCCATCCTCATCGGCTCCAACCCCGCCTTCGACGCCGCGTTCCTCCACGCCTTCCTCGACGAGTCGCCCTGGCACTACCGCACCATCGACATCGCCACCCTCGCCGCTGGCTACCGGTTCGGCCAGGCCTCCAGCGGCGCCTACGGCGGCGACTTCCTTTTCCCTGACGACCTGCCGACCCACCCCTTCTCGTCGTACAAGCTCTCCCGCGCCGTCGGCGTCGAGCCGCCCGCCCCGGGAGCCGCCCACACCGCCCTCGGCGACACCCGCTGGGCCCGCGACGTCTACGACACCATCACCCGCACCCCGTACAGCGGCGAGGCCTCCGCATGACCGCCGAAGCTGAAATCGAGGCCGGCCTGTACGACATCCCCGCCGAGCTCTACCACGCCGACCCCATCCCCGGCGGCAGCCTCTCCTCCACCGGCGCCCGCACCCTCATCAAGAAGTGCCCCGCCGTCTACAAGTGGCAGCTCGACAACCCGCAGCCCCACAACAAGGCCCTCGACCTCGGCACCGCCGCCCACAAGGTCGTCCTCGACGACGGACCCGAACTCGTCGTCGTCGACGCCCCCCGCTGGGACACCGACGCCATCAAGGAGGAGGTCGCCGCCATACGGGCCGCGGGCAACATCCCGCTCAAGCGCCACGAACTCGACCAGGTCAACGCCATGGCCACCGCCCTCCGCCAGAACGAAGAAGCCGTCCGGCTCCTCGCGCCCGGCTCCGGCGCCGCCGAGCAGTCCGGCTTCTGGAACGACAACGGGGTCTGGCGGCGGGTCCGCTTCGACTGGCTCGGCGACGACGGGCAGATCGTGGACTACAAGACGGCCCGCTCCTGCCGCCGCGAGGACCTCGAGAAGGCGTTCAACGAGCACGGCTACCACCAGCAGCAGGACTGGTACGAGGAGGCCGGCGCGGTCCTCGACGTCGCCGACCCCGAACTGCCCATGCAGTTCGTGGTGCAGGAGAAGGACCCGCCGTACCTCGTCGTCGTCACCACCTGCGACCCGATGGCCCGCGGCATCGGCCGCCACCTCAACACGGTCGCCCTCAACACCTACGCCATCTGCCGCGAGCGCGACGAATGGCCCGGCTACCTGCCCAACCCGATGATCGCGCTCCCCGCCTGGGTCGAGCGCGAGTACGCCTAGGAGCACCCCGCATGTCCCAGCTTCCGCCGCCCGTCCGCACCGCGCCGCGAGCCCAGCAGACCGAGGCCGCCGCCCCGTTCGGGTTCGCCCCGGCCAGCAAGGCCGGCCGCAAGGCCCGCGTGTCCATCCAGGGCATGTCCGGCTCCGGCAAGACGTGGACCGGGCTCAGCATCGCCCATGGCCTGTCCGGAGGACGCAAGTTCGCGGTCATCGACACCGAGAAGGGCGCGGCCAGCCTCTACGCCGGACACCGCGGCATCCAGTTCGACAGCTGCCAGATGGACCGCTACGACCCCCGCGACCTGATCCGCGTTCTCGACTCCGCCGCCCAGGCCGGCTACCCCACCGTCGTCGTCGACAGCCTCTCCCACTTCTGGAAGGGCACTGACGGCACCCTCGACCAGGTCGAGAAGGCCAAGTCCAAGTACGGCGGCAACAAGTTCGCCGGCTGGAAGGACGGCACCCCGCTCCAGAACGACATGGTCGCCGCGATCCTCGACTACCCCGGCCACGTCGTCGCCTCGATGCGTTCCTACACCGAGTGGGTGCTGAACGGCGGGAACGTCGAGCGGGTCGGCATGCGGCCCGAGCAGCGCAAGGGCATCGAGTACGAGTTCGACGTCGCCCTGGCCATGGACCTGGACAACACGCTCGAAGTCCTCAAGTCCCGCTGCCCCGACCTCAATCGGAAGGTCATCAAGCGGCCCAACGGCGCCCGCGACATCGCCGCCCCGATCCTCGCCTGGCTCGCCTCCGTACCCGAGCCCACAGCGGCCCCGGCCGATCAGGAGACCACAGCATGACGCAGCTGCAGTTCCCTCTCCCGATACCCGGCACCGTGTCCCCGGCCGCCGGCGAGGCCGCCAAGGCCGACGGCATGGCGGCCGCCCAGTCCGCCACCCCCATCACCTGGGCCGCCGCCTGCCAGAACGCCATCCGCGAGATGGCCCGCCGCGGCAAGCCCTTCCAGGCCGCCGACCTCCTCGCCGAGGGCCTGGTCGACGAGCCCGCCAGCCCCGCCCAGTGGGGCCCGCAGTTCGGCATCGCCGCCAAGGCCGGCGTCATCCAGCAGGCGGGCGCCGTCCCGTCGAAGCGGGCCACCGTCCACCGCAGCCTGTGCCGACAGTGGATCGGCACCGGCACCCGGGAGGCGGCAGCATGACCGACCACGTCCCGTCCCGCGCCTGTTACAACGCCGGATGCCGCCTCCCCGCCTGCCGGGAGGAGGGTGCCCGATACCGGCGGCGCCTCGCCTACGACCACTCCCAGAACGTCCGCCGCCTGGTCGACGCCACCCAGGCCCGAGTCCACGCCGAGCGCCTCGTCGCCCGAGACTGGACCCACCGCCAGATCGCCGACGCGGCAGGGGTCGAGCGGTCCACCGTGACGAAGATGCTCAGCGGCAGGCCCATGGTCAGCCGCAGCGCGGCCGCTGGCATCCTCTCCGTCCCCCTCACCCACAAGCCGCGGGCCCCGCGCCACCGTGTCGACGCGACCGGCACCCGCCGCCGCATCCAGGCACTGATGGTCCTCGGCTACCCCGTTGAGGCACTGGCCCCGCAGGTCGGTGTCCAGGCGGAGGCCATCCACCTGGTGGCCATGGGCGAGAGCAGCCGCGTCGAGCGCGGCACCGCGGCCGCCGTCGCCGCCGCATACCGCAAGCTCCTCGCCCGCCCCGC
>NZ_JACADT010000370.1:0-5162 GCF_013421635.1 Streptomyces sp. UH6
TGACACCGCGCCCCGCAGATCCGTCCCCGCCCCGCCCGGACCCCCGCACGCGGGAGGCCCGGCTGAGCATTCCGGAGATCGGTCTCGACGGCCTCCGCGTCGTCCGCTACGAGGGGACCACCGACGACTGGCCGGGCACGCACATCCAGAACCGGGGCGACGCGGCCAGCCCCTACGGTCCGAAGGGAGGCGTCGGTCCGGGCGAGCGGGGCAACCACCTGGTCACCGCCCACCGCCTCTCGGCCGGCGCCCCGCTGCGGGACCTGCCCGCCCTCGACGTGGGCGACCGGGTGACCGTCACCTCGGGCGGCACCGAGTACGAGTACCGGATCACGGAGACCCGCAGGACCTCCTTCCGCTCCGAGCGCTCGCTCGCCGAACAGCGCGCCGAGGTGCCGGGGCATCCGGGCCGCAAGGCCACCCGGGCCATGATCACCGTCTCCACGTGCGCGACCCCCGAGGACGACGCGGCGGGCAATTTCTGGCGCGACGACAAGGGCAACCCGGAGCACCGCATCGACAAGATCGGCGTCCTGGTCTCCTCACGCGCCGTCTGACCGCGCGAGGGGCCGGTACCGTCCCCGAGCGGTGCGCGATACTCCCCTCATGTACACGCAATGGGCTCTGCGGCCGGCCGTCCCGGCGGACGTGGAGACGATCGCCGAACTCCGGGCCACCGTGCTGCGGCCGGACCTCGAGCGGCTGGGCCGCTTCGACGAGCACCGCGTACGCCAGCGCTTCCGCGACTCCTGGGCACCGGCGCACACCTCGGTGGTGACCGCCGACGGGTCCTTCGCGGGCAGTGTCACGCTGCGCCCCGCGGAGGACGGCAGGGTGCTCGAGCACTTCTACCTCGACCCCGGCCGACAGGGCCGGGGGCTCGGAACGGCCGTCCTGCGCGCCCTCCTGGACCGCTCGGACGCCGCCGGCGAGACGATCCGCCTGAACGTCCTGAACGGCAGCCCGGCCCGCCGCCTCTACGAGCGCCACGGCTTCACCGTGGAGGCCGAGGATCCGGTCGACGTGTTCATGGTGCGACCGCCACGGTGCACCGTGCCGCGGTGACCGCGGCGCGCCCTGCCGGAGCTGGACCCTCGCCCGCTCGACCCCGACCGCGGAGCTGGTGGCGTGGGCCGGTGCCCGCCCCTTCCTGCGGGTGGACGACGAGAGGCGACGCGCGCGCCGGAAAATCCGTCGACCGCCGTCCGTCCCTCCGTCAGACTGGTCGACCGTGACGAGCAGCGAACTGTGGAGCAAGGAATCCGCCGAGCGCTACGACGCGGGCGAGACCAGGATGAACTCGCCCGCCGTGCTGGGCCCCACCGTCGACTTCCTCGCCCGGCTGGCCGGTGACGGCCCCGCCCTCGAATTCGCCATCGGCACCGGCCGCGTGGGCGTACCGCTGCGCCGGCGCGGCGTGCCGGTGGCCGGCATCGAACTGTCCGCGCACATGGCGGCGGTGCTGCGCCGCAAGGTCGACGAGGAGACCCTCCCGGTCGTCGTCGGCGACATGGCCACGACCGTGGTTCCCGGCAGCCACACCCTCGTCTACCTGGTGTACAACACCATCTCCAACCTGCTCACCCAGGACGAGCAGGTCGAGTGCTTCCGCAACGCCGCCCGCCACCTCGCCCCCGGGGGCAGGTTCGTGATCGAGCTCGAAGTGCCGCCGCTGCGGCGCATGCCACCCGGCCAGGTCGCCGTTCCCTTCGACGTCTCCGACCGTCACCTCGGCTTCGACACCATCGACACCGTCAGCCAGCTCCTCGTCTCGAACCACTTCACCCGCGAGGACGACGGCCGCTACCGCCGCGGCAACTCCCGCCACCGCTACGTCTGGCCGTCCGAGCTGGACCTCATGGCGCGGATCGCCGGGCTGGAACTCGAGCAGCGGGTCGCGGACTGGGACGGCTCCCCCTTCACCGGCGATTCGGCCGGCCACGTCTCCGTCTGGCGCAAGCCCGCCTGAGCCGCCTTGGCCCGGGTACCCGCACACGCGCACACAGCGGCGACCCGGAGGGAAGACGAAGGCATGCTGATCGACGAGAAACTGGTCGGGGAACTCCTGGACAGGCCGGCGGACGACGCCGCACTGGTCCTGCTCGAGGGCACCGCCCAGGTGACCGACCGCGCCGCACTGGAGGGCGACCGCGCCTTCCGCGGCGCGGCCGTGCTGCTGACCCGCGGGGAACTCGTGGACCGGCTGGGCGGCTCCTCGCCCAGCGAGGAGGACCTGTCGCGGGTGGCCGCGGCCCTGAGCGACTCCGTCGGCAAGCTGGGCGCCTGACCGGCGGGCCCGCGAAGCCGGCCGTCGGCCACGGGCGACCGGTCACCGGTGAATGCCGACCGATAATCGGAATCTTCCGGTCCGCATGCCCCTGAGGAGCAGAACTTATGGCCTCCTCAGGGGTACCGGCGGAGAAAAACGAGCGATTTTGCTGCACTTCCTCCCGTCACCAATCATGGTCCGCACGCCCGGCGATCCCGGGCGTCGGCACGACGAGAGGCGCACCACCCATGCCCCCCACCGGGAACCCCTCCCCCCATGCCCCGACCCCCGCCGCGGGGGCCGCGGCCGCCCTCCCGGAGGCGAAGACCTCTTCCGCGGGCGAGGACGGGAACCGGCACGCCCGCCGGTTCGGACTCCCGGTGGCGACCGCGCTGGTGATGGGCAACATCATCGGCGGCGGCATCTTCCTGCTGCCGGCCTCGGTGGCCCCGTTCGGCACGGTGAGTCTGGTGGCGTTCGCGGTGCTGACGGTCGGGGCGATCGCGCTCGCCCTCACCTTCGGGCGCCTCGCGGAACGTGACCCGCGCACCGGTGGCCCGTACGTGTACGCACGCGAGTCCTTCGGCGACTTCGCGGGGTTCCTCGCCGCATGGTCGTACTGGATCACCACCTGGGTGTCGAACGCGGCCCTGGCGGTCGCGGCGGTCGGCTACCTCACCGTCCTCCTCCCGGGCGTCGGCGAGCACCGCTGGGCGACCTGCGCGGCCGCCCTGGTCCTCCAGTGGCTCCCGGCGCTCGCCAACTTCGCCGGCACCCGGTGGGTCGGCGCCGTGCAGCTGGTCTCCACGGTCCTGAAGTTCGTCCCGTTGCTGCTGGTCGCCGTCGGGGGTCTGTTCTTCTTCGACGGCGACAACCTCGGCCCGTTCAACGCGAGCGGCCAGAGCGCGGTCGGCGCGGTCTCCGCGGCGGCGGCGATCCTTCTCTTCTCCTACCTCGGGGTGGAGTCCGCGGCGGTCAGCGCGGGCGAGGTGGCGGACGCACGCCGCAACGTGGGCCGCGCCACCGTCATCGGTACGGCCGGCGCCGCGCTCGTCTACCTGCTGGGCACGCTGGCCGTCTTCGGCACCGTCGCCCACGACGAGCTGGTGGACTCCACGGCTCCCTTCTCGGACGCCGTGAACTCCATGTTCGGCGGCAGCTGGGGCGGCTGGGCCGTCGCCGTGGCCGCGCTGGTCTCGATGACCGGCTGTCTGAACGGCTGGACCCTGCTCAGCGCCCAGACCCCCTACGCCGCAGCGCGCGACGGGCTGTTCCCGGCGCCCTTCGCCCGCCGCCGGCGCGGCGTGCCCACCTTCGGCGTCGCCGTCACCGTGGTCCTGTCATCCCTGTTGACCGTCTACAACTACGCCTCCGACTCGGCCCGCGTCTTCGAGGTCCTGGTCCTGATCACCACCTTCACCGCCACCGTCCCCTACCTCCTGGCCACCGCCGCGCAGCTGCGCCACCTGGTGGCCGGCCGCCACGAGCGGGTCGACCGCGCCCGCCTGGCGCGGGACGTGACGGTGACCGCGGTGGCCGCCGGCTTCTCGCTCTGGCTGGTGGCCGGGTCCGGCTACGCGGCTGTCTACCAGGGCGTGCTCTTCCTGTTCGCCGGGGTCCTGGTGTACGCGGTGATGACCGCCCGGCGCTGACCGGCTCCGCCCCGTCGCCCACGGGCCGGCGTCCGCCGGATGCGCGGGCCCGACGCGGGCACACGTACGGCATGGCCACTTCCAAGACCACCGTGCTCGTCCTCGACTGCGCCGCTCCCGAGGAACTCGCCGAGTTCTACGCCGCGTTGCTCGACGCGACCGTACGACGCGGCGTCGACCCCGACTTCGTCGAGGTCGTCGGGAACGACGGCAACCACATCGCCGTACGCCGTGACCACGGCTACGCGCCGCCCAGTTGGCCCCGGCCCGACGACTCCCAACAGGCACACCTGCACATCCTGGTGGCCCAGGAGGACATGGACGAGGCCGAGCGGGAGGCCGTGGGCCTCGGCGCGCGTCCGATCGAGACGCGCGACAACTCCGGCCCGCGGGACGTGCGCACCTACGCCGACCCCGCCGGCCACTCCTTCACCCTGGTCGCCCGCCGGGACCACTGACGGAGACGGGACGGGGACGGGGACGGGCGCGGTGGGCGTCCGTCCCCGCGGCCCGCGGGGACGACGGACGGATCAGCAGCCGATCCGGCGGTCGTCCAGCGCGACGTCGTCCATGCGGACGTCGTAGGAGGACGGGCTCGGGTTGCCCTGGTAGAGCTGCCAGCCGATCTTCACGGTGTCGAACTGCGGGAAGACGAAGTCGGTGTCGGCGCCGCCGTGGTCACGGGTGGAGACGGTCAGTTCGGGCTTGGCCCTGCCGTCGATCCACACGGAGATCCTGTTGTCGGTGGCGTCCATCCGCCACTCCACGCACTGCCAGACGCCCGCGGTGGCGGGGGCCGACTCGCGCCAGGCCGTCCAGTCGCCGGTGGGGCCGCCGTCGGAACCGACGCCCCACAGGTTCTTCCCGAGGTCCGGCACGTACTGGCCGCCCAGGGGACGGATGTACCCCGGGCCCTCGCCGGTGGCCTCCACCATGGTCCAGTGGGCCCAGTCGGGGGCCGTCGGGAAGGCGTCGACGCGGAGGCGGACGCGGCCCCAGAAGCTGTTGCCGGGCGGGGTGAGGTCGTCGACCTGGAGGAACGCCTTGCCGTTTCCCTCGGTGTGGACGCGCAGGTGCTTGCCGTGCCGGGTGGCGTCCCGCTCGACGGTGAGCGTGCCGTTCGCGGTGTCGGTGGTCCAGCCGCGGCCCTGTGTCGCGCCGGGGCGCAGGGTGGCGAAGTCCTCGCAGAACAGCAGGTCGCGGTGGGCACAGGTACGGTCGCCGCCGCGGTGGTCCGGCGC
>NZ_JACADT010000371.1:0-5117 GCF_013421635.1 Streptomyces sp. UH6
CGCGTCCGCCGCCCGTTCACGCTGCCGGGCGAGCAGCCCCGACACGTCCACGCCGCGTGCCCCCGCCGCCTCCAGCGCGGCCAGCGCGCCCGGGAAGACCGCCCCGGAGGCGGCCCCCACCGCCGCGTACTGGTTGCGCAGCAGCCCGGCCGCCTTCAGCGACCAGGGCAGCAGCTCACCGTCCAGCAGCAGCCAGTCGGTGTCCAGCTCCGCCCACAGCCCGGCGCCGTCGATCGCCGAGCGGAGCCGGCCGAGGACCTCCTCGGTGACCTGGGCGTCGTCGAAGAACGGCCGCCCGGTGCGGGTGTAGAGCGACCCGGTGGGCCCGTCCACGCCGAACCGCTCCCGGGCCGCCGCCGCGTCCCGGCAGACCAGGGCCACGGCACGCGAGCCCATGTGCTTCTCCTCGCACACCACCCGCCCGACCCCGGCCGCCGCGTACTGCGCGAACGCCTCCGCCGGGTGCTCCAGGTAGCCGTCGGCCCCGGAGGTCGCCGTCGGCGCCATGGTCGGCGGCAGGTACGGCAGCAGCCGCGGGTCCACCGCGAACCGGCTGATCACCTCCAGCGCGGCCGCCGCGTTCTCCTCGCGCACCGAGATCCGTCCGGCGTGCCGGGTCTCCACGATCCGCCGGCCCCGCACGTCGTCCAGGTCCAGCGGACGTCCCTGGTGGCCGCCCGGCGCCTCGTTCACCAGCGGCTTCACCGGCTCGTACCAGACCCGCTCGGCCGGCACCTCCACCAGCTCCCGCTCCGGGTAGCGCAGCGCGGTCAGCTTGCCGCCGAAGACGGCACCGGTGTCCACGCAGATGGTGTTGTTGAGCCAGGTGGCCGTCGGCACCGGGGTGTGGCCGTAGACGACCGCGGCCCGGCCCCGGTAGTCCTCCGCCCACGGGTAGCGCACCGGCAGCCCGAACTCGTCGGTCTCCCCGGTGGTCTCGCCGTACATGGCGTGCGAGCGCACCCGCCCGGAGGTCCGGCCGTGGTACTTCTCCGGCAGACCCGCGTGGCAGACCACCAGCCGGCCCCCGTCGAGGACGTAGTGGCTGACCAGCCCGTCGATGAACCTGGCGACCCGCTCCGTGAACTCCTCGCTCTCGCCCTCCATCTGGGCGACCGTCTCGGCCAGGCCGTGGGTGTGCTGGACCTGGCGGCCCCGCAGGTGACGGCCGAACTTGTTCTCGTGGTTGCCCGGCACGCACAGCGCGTTCCCGGACTCCACCATCGACATCACCCGCCGCAGCACACCCGGCGAATCGGGGCCGCGGTCCACCAGGTCGCCGACGAACACGGCGGTCCGCCCCTCGGGGTGCACGCCGTCGGTGTAGCCCAGCTTGGCGAGCAGCGACTCCAGTTCGGAGGAGCAGCCGTGGACGTCGCCCACGATGTCGAACGGACCGGTCAGATGGGTCAGGTCGTTGAACCGCTTCTCGGTGACCAGGGTGGCGTTCTCGACCTCCTCCACGCCGCGCAGCACATGCACCTTGCGGAAGCCCTCGCGCTCCAGGTGCCGCAGCGACCGCTTCAGTTCGCGGGTGTGCCGCTGGACGACCCGGCGCGGCATGTCCGCCCGGTCCGCCCGGGCGGCGTTGCGCTGCGCGCACACGGATTCCGGCACGTCCAGCACGATGGCGACGGGCAGCACGTCGTGCTCGCGCGCCAGCCGGACCAGCTGCCCGCGGGCCTCCTGCTGCACGTTGGTGGCGTCCACCACCGTGCGCCGGCCGGCCGCGAGCCGCTTCCCGGCGATGTAGTGCAGGACGTCGAAGGCGTCCTTGGTGGCGCTCTGGTCGTTCTCGTCGTCGGACACCAGCCCGCGGCAGAAGTCCGAGGAGATCACCTCGGTGGGCCTGAAGTGCCGCCTCGCGAACGTGGACTTGCCGGAGCCGGAGGCGCCGATCAGCACCACCAGGGACAGGTCGGTGACGGGCAGGACACGCCCGGCGGGCCGGGCCTCCTGCACAGGTGCGTCGGTCATGCCGAGGCCTCCTCACGGGTCGCGTGCCCGGAACGGATGCGGGCCGGACCGGCGTGCCGCTCGGAGCCGGTGTCCGCGCACAGGGTGAACAGGGCGAGCTGGGTCGGCGGACCCACCTCGGGGTCGTCCGGGCCGACGGGCCGGTACTCCACGTCGTAGCCGAACCGGGCCGCGACCGAGTCCGCCCAGGCGCGGAACTCCTCGCGGCTCCACTCGAACCGGTGGTCGCCGTGCCGGGCGTGGCCGGCCGGCAGCGATTCCCAGCGCACGTTGTACTCGACGTTCGGCGTGGTGACGACGACGGTGCGGGGCCGCGCCGAGCCGAACACGGAGTACTCCAGGGCCGGCAGCCGCGGGAGGTCCAGGTGCTCGATCACCTCGCTGAGCACCGCCGCGTCGTACCCCTTGAGCCTGCTGTCGGTGTAGACCAGCGACCCCTGGAGCAGTCGGACCCGCGACGCCTGCCGCTCGCCCATCCGCTCCAGCCGCAGCCGGCGCGAGGCGACGGCGAGCGCCCGCACCGACACGTCCACGCCGACGACCTCGCCGTACCGGGTGTCCTTCAGCAGCTCCCGCACGAGATGGCCCTCACCGCAGCCCAGGTCCAGGACCCGGGCGGCACGCCGCTCGCGCAGCGCGGCCAGGATCGCCTCCCGGCGCTGCCGCGCCAGCGGCACGGGGCGCTCCTCGGAGCCGTCCTCCCCGGCGGCGCCCTCCCCGGCGGCGCCGTCCCCGTCGGCACCGTCGTCGTCGGGCCCGGCGAACGCACCGGCCGCGGGCTCCGTCTCGGCGGGCACCGCGTTGTCGATCTCCTCGACCTCGGTGTCGTCCGCCTGGGCCAGCCGCAGCAGCTCCTGCCGTTCGGTCTCCAGCCGTTCCTCCGCCCGCCGGGTCAGCGACCACCGGCGCGCCAGGTACCGGTTGGTGATCAGCCGCTGCTGCGGGTGGTCGGACAGCCAGCCCTCACCCGCCCGCAGCAGCTTGTCGACCTCGTCGGGGGAGACCCAGTAGTGCTTGGCGCCGTCCAGCACCGGCAGCAGTACGTACAGGTGGCGCAGCGCCTCGGCCACCGTCAGCCGGTCCGACTCCAGTACCAGCGAGACGTACCGGGAGTCGCCCCACTCGGGGAACGTCACGTCCAGCGGCACCGGCCGCACACCGACCGTCCAGCCCAGCGGCTCGAACAGGCCGGTCACCAGCTCCGGGCCGCCCCGGGCCGGCAGCGACGGAATCTCCAACCGCAGCGGCAGCGCCCGGCCGGGCAGCTCCGGACGCGCCGTGCACAGCCCCTTCATCGTCGTGGAGAACACCGTGCTCAGCGCCACCGCCAGCAGCGAGGACGCGGCGTACGGGCGGTCGTTGACGTACTGGGCGAGCGCCGAGTCCGGCGCCCCGCCGCGCCCCTTGCCCCGGCCGCGGCGCACCAGCGCGACGGGATCGACCTCCAGCAGCAGCGCCGCCGTGCAGCGCTCCTCGGTGGCTTCCGGGTAGACGACGTACGCGGTGCCGTAGGACGTGGAGAAGGGCTGTGCCTTGTCGGGATGCTTGTGCAGCAGGAACCCGAGGTCGGTGGCCGGGCTCCCCGGCGTGCCGGTGGCGGTGATGGTCAGGAACATCCGGGCTCCTCTCCCGTTCGGCCCGCACGGTGTCGGCGACGACCGCGGCGGGACGCGCGAAACCCCCGGGACACGCTGTCCCGGGGGTTCGCAGGACGACGCCGCTCACCATCGCACAACGGGTGCGACCTGCGCCCTTCGTTTATCCGGCCGTGCGGCGAGGGACGTCAGCCGAGCTGGGTCTGCACCTGGGAGGCGATCAGTTCCAGGTGGTCCAGGTCCTCCAGGTCGAGCAGCTGGAGGTAGACGCGCCGCGACCCGGCCTCGGCGTAGCGGCCGATCTTCTCGACCACCTCGGCGGGGGAGCCCGCCAGACCGTTGAGCTTCAGCTCGTCCACCTCACGGCCGATCCGCTCGGCGCGGCGGGCCACCTCGGCGTCGTCGCGGCCCACGCACACCACCAGGGCGTTGGAGTAGGTGAGGTCGTCGGCGGCCCGGCCGGCCTCCACGGCGGCGGCGCCCACCCGCTCGAACAGGGCCTTGCTGTCCTCGACGGAGATGAACGGCGCGTTGAACTCGTCGGCGTAGCGGGCTGCCAGCCGCGGCGTGCGCCTGGCGCCGGTGCCGCCGATCAGGACCGGCACCTTGCGCTGCGCCGGCTTCGGCAGCGCGGGGGAGTCGGTCAGGTCGTAGTACGTCCCGTGGTGGCTGAAGGTCTTGCCGACCTCGGTGGCCCACATCCCGGTGACGATCTCCAGCTGCTCCTCCAGGCGGGCCAGCTTCTCCTTGGGGAAGGGGATGCCGTACGCCTTGTGCTCGTCCTCGTACCAGCCCGCGCCCAGGCCGAGTTCGATGCGCCCGCCGGACATCTGGTCGACCTGCGCGACCTGGATGGCGAGGACGCCGGGCAGGCGGAAGGTGCCCGCCGTCATCAGCGTGCCCAGGCGGATCCGCTTGGTCTCCCGGGCGAGGCCGGCCAGGGTGATCCAGGCGTCGGTCGGGCCGGGCAGGCCGGTGACGTCGCCCATGTGCAGGTAGTGGTCGGAGCGGAAGAAGGCGTCGAAACCGAGGTCCTCGGTGGCCTTCGCGACCGTGAGCAGGGTGTCGTAGGTCGCCCCCTGCTGGGGCTCGGTGAAGATTCGCAGGTCCATGCCCCCATCCTGCACCCGATCGCGGGGGAGGTCACACCGCGCCCACCGGTCCCACGTTCCCCGTGATCACCGACAGAGTGAAAAAGCGTCAACCCGGCGACGGTTCGATGGCCGATGCAGTGACCGCCATCTGGGGTGGTCGTTGGTTCGGGCGGAGCCGGGCCGACCCGGCTCCGCCCCGGTGCTCCGACGCCGGGGCGTCTGTCGCGTTCGCCCCTTCGGGGCCAGGGCCTGGGAGCCTTTTCATGCCGGAAGAGACCGTGCCGCAGTCCGGTGCGTCGAGTGTGCAGAGCGTCCCGCAGCAGCCGGCGGGCCTGCTGCAGCAGATGGAGGAGCTGATGGCCGCTCTCAACGCGGACCTCTCCGACCTGGGGGCGGCCCTCGGGGGCCGCCCGGAGGACCGCGACGTGCTCTGACCGTCAGGTGGTCCCGC
>NZ_JACADT010000372.1:0-5111 GCF_013421635.1 Streptomyces sp. UH6
CGCGCGGCGCAGCAGGAACTCGATCTGCGCGTTGGTGGAGCGCAGTTCCTCCCCCGCCCACCGCGCCAGCGCGTCGTGCACCAGCGGGTCCAGCCGCAGCAGGACCTGCTTGCGTTCCGCCGACCGCCGGCGCCGCGCGGGGGGCCCTTCCCCGGAGGGTTCTCCGGCGGGCTCCCCGGGCGGCGCCGGCGGTCGGTTCTCCTCGTCGCTCACTGGTACAGGGTTCCGGTGTTGAGGACCGGCTGCACCGAGCCGTGACCGCAGAGGACGACCATCAGGTTGGAGACCATCGCGGCCTTCCGCTCCTCGTCCAGCTCCACGATGTCCTGCTCGGCGATCCGGGCGAGCGCCGACTCGACCATGCCCACCGCCCCGTCGACGATCTGCCGCCGGGCGGCGACCACCGCGCCGGCCTGCTGCCGCTGGAGCATCGCGGAGGCGATCTCCGGGGCGTAGGCGAGGTGCGTGAAGCGGGACTCGATGATCTGGACGCCGGCCGCCTCGACCCGGGCGTGCAGTTCCAGGCCCAGCTTCTCGGTGATCTCCTCGGCGTTGCCGCGCAGCGACAGCTCGTCGTCGCCGTGCGCGTCGTAGGGGTACTCGATCGCGATGTGCCGGACGGCGGCCTCGGTCTGGGTGGAGACGAACTCCAGGAAGTCGTCGACCTCGAAGGTGGCCTGCGCGGTGTCCTCGACGCGCCAGACGACCACCGCGGCCAGCTCGATCGGGTTGCCGTAGGCGTCGTTGACCTTGAGGACGGCGGTCTCGTGGTTGCGGACCCGGGTGGAGATGCGGGAGCGGGTGGTGAGCGGGTTCACCCAGCGCAGGCCGTCCTCGCGGATCGTGCCGCGGTAGCGGCCGAAGAGCTGGACGACCCGCGCCTCACCGGGCGCGACCATGTTCAGTCCGGCCATCGCGGCCAGCGAGAGCAGCGCCAGCAGCACCGCCACCACGACGAGCGCGGCCGTGGTCCCGCCGGTGGTGTGCTCGACGCCCAGGTAGCCCAGACCGGCGGCGAGCAGCACGCCGAGCAGCCCGAGCAGCAGGGCCAGCCCGCCGCCGAGGGAGTTGGCCGGGACCTCCCGGACGCTCGGCCGGGGCATCGCGGGGACGTCGGCCGCGGCGGACGGCGGAGGGGTCGCGTGAGGAGTGGCAGGAGTGGACATGGAAGGCCCCCGTCTCTGTGCGTCTCTAGCTTCTTTCTATCTAAGTGATATCACATTTACGTGTGTGGCAAACCTCTCCCGCCGGCCGGCCCGGGCAACCGTTCCGGCCGGTGACACGTCTGGTGCGGTAAGGGCGGAAAGTTTCGGGTGCTGATTGTCACGTCCGTAAAAGACCGGATCGGCACCCCTTTGTCACAGGGTGCGGTGTTAACTTTCGGGACTGGCCATGCTTCGGGAGACTTCCGGGGCGCAGGGCGACCAACGAGACGAAGCGGGGCGAAAGAGGATCATGGGGCGAGCTGACCTACGACGTGCGCGCCGCCGACGGGGCATACGCGGGTTCTTCACCTGGCGGAAACTCCTCGGCACGTTCCTCGGTGTCTGCCTGCTCGGCATCGGCTCCTTCATAGCCCTGTACCTCGTCGTGGACGTGCCGGACGAGGGCAACGCGCTGGCCCAGAGCCAGAGCAACGTCTACCGCTACAGCGACGGCAGCGTCCTCGCCCGGCGCGGCGAGGTCAACCGGGACATCGTCGACCTCTCCGAGGTGCCCGAGGGCGTCCAGCACGCCTTCGTCGCCGCCGAGAACAAGACCTTCTACAAGGACCCCGGCGTCGACATCAAGGGCACCGCCCGCGGCCTGCTCAACACCCTGCGGGGCCAGGGCAAGCAGGGCGGCTCGACGATCACCCAGCAGTACGTGAAGAACTACTACCTCACGCAGGAGCAGACGGTCTCCCGCAAGATGCGTGAGGTCGTCATCGCGCTGAAGGTCGACCGGCAGATGTCCAAGGACGAGATCCTCGCCGGGTACATGAACACCAGCTACTACGGCCGCGGCGCCTACGGGATCCAGGCCGCCGCCCAGGCCTACTACCGCGTCGACGCGAAGGACCTCACCGTCGCGCAGGGCGCCTACCTGGCCGCCCTGCTCCAGGCGCCCAACCAGTACGACTGGGCGATCGCCTCGAAGACCGGCAAGCGGCTCGCCGAGGAACGCTGGAACTACGCCCTCGACAACATGGTCGAGATGAAGTGGCTGGACGCCTCCGAGCGCTCGGGCCTGAAGTTCCCGGTGCCGAAGGAACCGCGTCCGGCGGCCGGCCTCGAGGGACAGGCCGGCTACCTGGTGCAGCAGGCCAACAAGGAACTGCAGCGGCAGCTGATGGACGTCGAGGGCATCTCGGCGGCCGAGGCCGAGGCCAAGGTCGAGGGCCAGGGCTGGGACCTCACCCTCAACATCGACAAGAAGAAGCAGAAGGCGCTGGAGGCCTCCGTCAAGGAGCAGCTCACCAGCAAGCTGGACCCCGAGAAGCGGAAGGTCGACGGCGCGGTGCAGGCCGGCGCGGTCTCGGTGGACCCGGAGACCGGGCGGATCGTGGCGCTCTACGGCGGCCAGGACTACCTGAAGCACTACTTCAGCAACGCGACCCGCTCCGACTTCCAGCCCGCCTCGACCTTCAAGCCGCTGATCTTCGCCGCGGCGCTGGAGGAGGGCGCGACCACCCAGGACGGGCGGCCGATCACCGCCGGCACCGTCTACGACGGCACCAGCGAGCGGCCGGTGGTCGGCAGCGACATCCCCTTCGCCCCGCCCAACGAGGACGGCGTCGACTACGGCGACATCCCCGTCCAGACGGCCATGAACAAGTCGGTCAACTCGGTGTTCGCGCAGATGGGCGTGGACGTCGGGATGCGCGACGTGCTGGAGACCGCCGAGCGGGCCGGCATGGACACCGGCGACCTCGATCCCTACCCCGCCTACACGCTGGGCTCCATGACCTCCAGCCCGCTGGAGATGGCCGGCGCCTACGCCACGCTGGCCAACCACGGCGTGCAGGTCACCCCGGCCCTGGTGAAGACGGCCGAGAAGGACGGCGCCGAGATCGAGATGCCCGACCCGGTGGGCGAGCAGGCCCTCGGCCGGAACACCGCCGACACCGTCACCTCGGTCCTGACCGGCGTGGTCGACGACGGCACCGCCCGCTACTCGGTGCGGGAGAACCCGACGCGGGCCGGCCAGCAGGTGGCGGGCAAGACGGGCACCTCCGACGACAACCAGTCGGCCTGGTTCGTCGGCTACACCCCGGACCTGGTGACCGCGGTCGGCCTGTTCGGCGAGAACCCGAAGAACAACAAGCACACGTCGCTCAGCGGCGCCACCGGGCTCATCCCCGGCAAGGGCCGGATCAACGGCGGCGGCTACCCGGCGCAGATCTGGGCCGACTACACCTTCGGCGTGACCGACGGCTCCGCCCGGTTCGACCTGGAGACCGACCAGGGCGCCGCCGTGACGCCGGCGCCGACCGTGACGCCGTCGCCGAGCCCGAGCGAGACGCCGTCGTCGACGCCCAGCGGCACGCCGACCGAGACCCCGACCGAGACGCCCACGGAGACCCCGACCGACACGGCGACCCCGTCGCAGCCGGGCGGCCCGTCCGCCGAGGAGACGCCGACCGACCCCCGGCCCGGCCGCCCGCCGGGCGACGACGAGGACCCGGCCGCCGCCGAGGACGGCGTCGGCTTCCTGAGGTAGCCCCGGGGTCGCCGAGGCAGCTCACGAGGCAGCTCCCGGGGCCACGGGACGGCGGGGGCCGGTATCACGCCTGAGGGCGGACCGGCCCCCTTTCCCGTCAAGGGTGGTTGAGCTCGAACCAGACGGCCTTGCCGGTGGACAGGCGGGTGGCGCCCCACCGGCGGGCCAGCCGGTTGACCAGGTACAGGCCCCGGCCGCCCTCGTCGGTGGCCCGGGCCTGCCGCAGCCGCGGCAGCTGCGGGACGTCGTCCACCACCTCGCAGCGCAGCACCTCGGTCCGCAGCAGCCGCAGCGTGATCGGCCGGGTCGAGTACCGCACCGCGTTGGTGACGACCTCGCTGACCAGCAGCTCCACCGAGTCGGTCAGCGCCTCCAGTCCCCAGTCGTCCAGCGCCGCGCGCGCCAGCCGCCGTGCCCGGCCCGGGGCCGCGGTCTCCGGATACAGCTCCCAGGACGCCACGTCGCTCGGCGCGATGCCGTCGAACCGCGCCGCGAGCAGCGCGATGTCGTCGTCCCGGTCGCCCGGGCCCAGCATGTCCAGCACCTCGTCGCAGAGCGCCTCCAGCGGCGGGGCGTGGTCCGAGCCGGTGAGCCGCGCGGTGGCCTCCAGCTTGTCCCTCAGCTGCTCTATCCCGGTCCACACGTCACGCAGCCGCGACTCCACCAGGCCGTCGGTGTACAGCAGCAGCGTCGCCCCCGCCGGCGCCTCCAGCTCGACGGCCTCGAAGTCGACCCCGCCCACACCGATCGGCGCGCCCGGCGGCACCTCCAGCACCTCGGCGCGGCCGCCCAGGTGCAGGAGCACCGGCGGCGGGTGCCCGGCGTTGGCGACGGTTATCCGGTGCGCGACCGGGTCGTAGACCGCGTACAGGCAGGTCGCCATCCGGTCGGTGCCCAGTCGCTGCGCCTGCTCGTCCAGGTGGTGCAGCACCTCCTGCGGCGGCAGATCCAGACCGGCCAGCGTCTGCGCCGTCGTCCGCAGCTGGCCCATGATGGCGGCCGAGGTCATCGAGTGGCCCATCACGTCGCCGACCACCAGGGCGACCCGGCTGCCGGGCAGCGGGATGGCGTCGTACCAGTCGCCGCCGACCCGGGCCGTCTGGGCCGCGGGGAGGTACCGCGAGGCCAGCCGCACGCCCGTCGGACGGGGCAGCGTCTCCGGCAGCATGGTGCGCTGGAGCTCGTCGGCGATGTACGCCTCGCGGCCGTAGAGCACCGCCTTGTCGATGCCCAGCGCGCTGTGCGTGGCCAGCTGGGCGGCGACCAGCAGGTCGTCGCCCTCGAACGGGATCCGGTCCGGGCCGCGCAGGAACACCGCCGTGCCGATCACCCGGCGGCGGCCGCGCAGCGGGGCCAGGATCGCGTGCTGGCCGGTGGCCACCGACGCGCCGGAGCTCTCGCCGAGCAGG
>NZ_JACADT010000373.1:0-5108 GCF_013421635.1 Streptomyces sp. UH6
GCACGCCGCCCCCGGTCACTGGTACGCCGGGGGCCTCCAGGTGCCCATGGCGGGTGACTGGAAGGTATCGGTCACCGTGCGGACCTCCGACATCGACCAAGCGACCGTCCACAAGAACGTAAAGATCGGCTGACGTTCAGATGCACGACCTGATGCACGACCCCGCCTCCACCGAGGAACCCGCCCGCACCGTCTCGCGTCGGCGCCTGCTCGGCACGGCCGGTGCCACCGGCCTGGTGCTGGGTGCCGGCGGCGCGGCAGCCGGCTACGCGGCCGGGCACGCGGCGGCCGCGGGGGACCATGCCCCCGCGGCCCCACTGAGCTCCCTGGGGACGAACCGGGCGAAGTTTCACGTGAAACATCAGCCGGGCATCCTCCAGGCGGCGCAGGCGCACGGCCACCTGGTCGCCTTCGACCTCGCGCCGGGCGGGGGCCGCAAGGAGGCCGCCGCGCTGCTGCGCCGTTGGTCCACGGTGGCCGAACGGCTGATGGCCGGGGAGCCCGCCCCGCACCAGGACACCGGGGTGGCCCGTGACGCGGGCCCTTCCGGCCTGACCGTCACCTTCGGCTTCGGCCACAGCTTCTTCGCCCGGACCGGCCTGGAGGAGCAGCGCCCGGCCGCGTTGGACCCGCTGCCCGAGTTCTCCTCGGACCGGCTGGAGAAGGCCCGCAGCAACGGTGACCTGTGGGTCCAGATAGGCGCCGACGACGGCCCCGTGGCCTTCCACGCCCTGCGCGCCGTCCAGAAGGAGGCCGGAGCCGCGGCCCGCCTCCGCTGGCACATGAGCGGTTTCAACCGCTCGCCGGGCGCCACCGCCCGCGCCATGACCGTCCGCAACCTGATGGGCCAGGTGGACGGCACCAACAACCCCAAGCCCGCCGAGCCGGACTTCCAGGACCGCGTCTTCGTCCCCTCCGGCGGAGAACCCGCCTGGATGGCCCACGGCTCCTACGCAGTGGTGCGCCGCATCCGCATGCTGCTGGACGACTGGGAGCAGCTCCCGCTGGGTGACCAGGAGGCGGTGATAGGCCGCCGCAAGTCCGACGGCGCCCCGCTCAGCGGCGGTACCGAGACCACCGAGATGGACCTGGAGAAGACGGACGCCTCGGGCAGACCGGTGGTGCCCATGAACGCCCACGCCAGGATCACCCGACCCGACCAGAACGGCGGCGCCGCCATGCTGCGGCGCTCATTCTCCTACCACGACGGCTTCGCCGACGACGGCGCACCGGACGCCGGCCTCCTCTTCGTCAGCTGGCAGGCCGATCCGCTGCGCGGCTTCGTGCCGGTGCAGCGCAAGCTGGACCGCGGAGACGCTCTTTCCGCCTTCATCCGTCATGAGGCCAGCGGTCTCTTCGCGGTGCCCGGCGGGGCGTCGCAGGGCGAGTACGTGGGGCAGGCACTTCTGGAAGGGTGATGTCCTGGCCGCGCACCCGTGGCGTCCCTGGCGTCCGGGAGGTTAACCCGGCGTCCCTGGTCCTGGCGTCCGGGAGGGTCGTCCAGGGGGTCGTCCAGGGGGCGTCCGGGAGGTGTCCAGGACGGTCGGTGAACCCATGGCCATGCGGGTCCGCGATCCGGACCGGGCCGGGGCGGCGCCGTCCGAGGACTACTGTGGGCTGCATGCCAGCGAGTTACGCCTATCTCGGCCCCGAAGGCACCTTCACCGAAGTCGCCCTGCGCACCCTTCCGGAGACGGCCACCCGGGAACTCCTTCCCATGGTCTCCGTGCCGGCCGCGCTGGACGCCGTGCGGGCCGGGGAGGCCGAGGCCGCGTTCGTGCCGATCGAGAACTCCGTCGAGGGCGGGATCACCACCACCCTGGACGAGCTGGTCGCGGGCGAGCCGTTGATGATCTACCGCGAGGTCCTGCTCTCCATCGCCTTCGCCCTGCTGGTCCGGCCGGGCACCCGGCTGGAGGACGTCAAGACGGTGACCGCGCATCCGGCCGCCCAGCCGCAGGTCCGGAACTGGATGAAGGCACACCTCCCGGACGCCCTCTGGGAGTCCGCGGCCTCCAACGCCGACGGTGCCCGGCTGGTGCAGGAGGGCCGGTACGACGCGGCCTTCGCGGGAGAGTTCGCCGCCGCCCGCTACGGCCTGGTCCCGCTGGAGACCGGGATCCACGACGCGGAGAACGCGCAGACCCGGTTCGTGCTGGTCGGCCGCCCCGCCCGCCCCGCCGCACCCACCGGCGCGGACAAGACCTCGGTCGTGATCTGGCAGCGGGACGACCACCCGGGCGCTCTGCGTGACCTGCTGGGCGAGTTCGCGGTGCGCGGCGTCAACCTGATGCTGCTGCAGTCCCGCCCGACCGGAGAGGGAATCGGCAACTACTGCTTCGCCATCGACGCCGAGGGCCACATCTCCGACCGCCGGGTGGCGGAAACCCTGATGGGCCTCAAGCGTTCCTGCCTCAAGGTGCGCTTCCTGGGCTCCTATCCGCGTGCCGACGCCTCCTCCATCAAGGCGGCCCGGGAATTCCTGCCCGGCACCTCGGACCCCGAGTTCGTCGAGGCCGCGGAGTGGGTCGCCCGGTGTCAGGACGGACGCTTCCCGGGCTGACCCCGGCCGAGGACCTGCTCCGAAGCCTTGACCAGAGTTATCCACAGAACTTGTCCACAGGCTGACCGCGCCTCGGTGTCACACTCTGGGGACAACTCGTCGTCAATGCGGGATGCCGCCGACGAATCGGCCGTGCGGGGATCTTCCGTCGAAGTTTCGGGCAACCCACCCTCATTCACCCTTTTCCGTGGAAACTCTCATTGACGTGTCCTCTTTTCGCTCGAAAGGGGGAACCATTGCTCCGCCCCGCCCCATTTCCCGGGGTTCCGGGACGCCGAAAGCCCCCTTCGGAGCGATCGACTCCGTTGTCCACAGACGCGGCCCGCAGCCTGTGGATAAACAGGGCCCCAGGGTGTGGATTTCTGTGGACAACCCAGGGCCCGGCCGCCACCCGAATGCCGGGGAATACTGGGTCGTGACCGCTCCGCGCGCACCGGTAGCCTGGTGCCGTGATTGACCTTCGCCTGCTTCGTGAGGACCCTGACCGAGTGCGCGCCTCCCAGCGCGCCCGTGGAGAGGACGTCGCCCTCGTCGACTCCCTCCTGTCTGCCGACGAGCGGCGCAGGTCGTCCGGCGTCCGCTACGACGAACTGCGCAACGAGCAGAAGTCGTTCGGCAAGCTGATCGGCAAGGCCTCCGGCGAGGAGAAGGCCGAACTGCTGAAGAAGGCCGGCACGCTCGCCGCTGAGGTGAAGGCCGCCGACGCCGAGCGTGACGAGGCCGTCGCCGAGACGCAGCGCCTCCTCCTCCAGCTCGGCAACCTGGTGCACCCCGAGGTCCCGGTCGGCGGCGAGGAGGACTTCGTCACCCGCGAGACGCACGGCACCATCCGCGACTTCGCGGCCGAGGGCTTCGAGCCGCGCGACCACCTGGAGCTCGGCCAGCTGCTGGGCGCCATCGACGTGGAGCGCGGCGCCAAGGTCTCCGGCTCCCGCTTCTACTTCCTGACCGGCGTCGGCGCCCTGCTGGAGCTGGCCCTGGTCAACGCGGCGATGGCCCAGGCCACCGCGGCCGGTTTCACCCCGATGCTGACCCCGGCGCTGGTCCGTCCCCAGTCGATGGCGGGCACGGGCTTCCTCGGTCAGGCCGCCCAGGACGTCTACCACCTCCAGGACGACGACCTGTACCTGGTCGGCACCTCCGAGGTGGCGCTCGCGGCGTACCACATGGACGAGATCCTGGACGCCGACCGGCTCCCGCTGCGCTACGCCGGCTTCTCGCCCTGCTTCCGCCGCGAGGCCGGATCGCACGGCAAGGACACCCGCGGCATCTTCCGCGTCCACCAGTTCGACAAGGTGGAGATGTTCTCCTACGTCGCTCCGGAGGACTCGCAGGCCGAGCACCAGCGCCTGCTGGAGTGGGAGAAGCAGTGGCTGACCTCGCTCGAGCTGCCGTACCGGGTGATCGACGTGGCCACCGGCGACCTCGGCTCCTCGGCTGCCCGTAAGTACGACTGCGAGGCGTGGATCCCGACCCAGGGCAAGTACCGGGAGCTGACCTCGACCTCGGACTGCACCGAGTTCCAGTCCCGCCGCCTGCAGATCCGCATGCGGGACGAGAAGGGCACCCGCCCGCTGGCCACGCTGAACGGCACGCTCTGCGCGGTGCCGCGCACCATCGTCGCCATCCTGGAGAACCACCAGCAGGCCGACGGCTCCGTGCGCGTCCCGGAGGTCCTGCGCCCCTACCTCGGAGGCCGTGAGGTCTTCGAGCCGGTGGCCAAGTGACGAGGTCGTTCCCGTACCGGCTGATCGCCACCGACCTGGACGGCACGCTGCTGCGCTCCGACGACACGATCTCGGAGCGCACCCGTGACGCGCTCGCCGCGGCCACCGCGGCGGGCGCGGCCCACATCGTGGTGACCGGGCGCGGCGTGCCGTGGACCCGCGACGTGCTCGACGACCTGGGGTACCAGGGCATCGCCGTGTGCAGTCAGGGCGGCCAGGTGTACGACGCCGGCGCGCGTCGCCTGCTGACCTCCGTGACGCTGGACCGCAGGATCGCCGAGCTGGCACTGGCGAAGATCGAGGCGGAGACCGGTCCGCTGTTCGTCGCCGCGGCCCGCGACGGTCTCGACGGGGACGTGCTGGTCGCCGACGGTTACCGCTCGGTGGGCAAACTGCCGGCCGTTCCGCTCACCGACCCCGCCGACCTGTGGGCGGCACCGCTGAGCAAGCTGTACATCCAGCACCCGACCCTGGGCGACGACGAGCTGACCGAGACGGCCCGGCGGATCGCCGGCGGGTTCGTCACGGTGGTGATGGCGGGCGCGGGCATCGTGGAGCTGCTGCCCCTGGGGCTGACCAAGGCCACCGGCCTGTCGCTGGCCGCCCGGCGGCTGGGCGTGAAGGCCGCCGAGACCATCGCGTTCGGGGACATGCCCAACGACATACCGATGTTCCGGTGGGCGTCCTGGGGGGTGGCCATGGCCGAGGCGCACGCCGAGGTCAAGGCGGTCGCGGACGAGGTCACCACGTCCAACGACACGGACGGCATCGCGGCCGTCGTGGAGCGCCTGCTCGGCTGACGTACGCCCGCGGCGCGG
>NZ_JACADT010000374.1:0-5104 GCF_013421635.1 Streptomyces sp. UH6
AGGACGCGCGTCGGCGTCCAGCTCCGCCGGGACGGCGTAGTCGAAGTAGCGGTCGAGGTGGAGGACGCCCTTGTCGACGAGGACGCGGGCGACGGGGAGGCGCTCCGCGACGGCGGCGCCGCGCCAGGTCCGCGGCTTGGCCCGGGGCGCCTTCTCCTTCGCCTCGCGCACGCTCTCCCGGATCAGCGCGAGCTGCTCGGGCGGCGCACCCTGCGCGCCGCCTTCCCCAGGGGTCTCTTCGCTGCTCACGCCGCCATTGTTCCACCGGGCTCGGACACCGTGCCGTGCCGTGCGGGGTGAACGGACGGCCGCACGGCCGAGGCCCGGCACCCCGTCGGAACGGGATCACCGGGCCTCGGCCGTGCGGCGCCGGGGGGAACTACACCCCGGCCGCCTCCTTGAGCGCGTCCACGCGGTCCGTCCGCTCCCACGTGAAGTCGGGCAGCTCACGGCCGAAGTGACCGTAGGCGGCCGTCTGGGAGTAGATCGGCCGCAGCAGGTCCAGGTCGCGGATGATCGCGGCGGGCCGCAGGTCGAAGACCTCGGAGATCGCCGACTGGATCTTCTCGACGTCGATCTTCTCCGTGCCGAAGGTCTCGACGAACAGGCCCACCGGCTCGGCCTTGCCGATCGCGTACGCGACCTGCACCTCGCAGCGCGAGGCGAGACCGGCCGCGACGACGTTCTTGGCGACCCACCGCATCGCGTAGGCGGCCGAGCGGTCCACCTTGGACGGGTCCTTGCCCGAGAAGGCGCCGCCGCCGTGGCGGGCCATGCCGCCGTAGGTGTCGATGATGATCTTGCGGCCGGTGAGACCGGCGTCGCCCATCGGGCCGCCGATCTCGAAGCGGCCGGTCGGGTTCACCAGCAGGCGATAGCCCTCGGTCTCCAGCTTGATGCCGTCGTCGGAGAGCGCCTTCAGCTCCGGCTCCACCACGTACTCGCGGATGTCCGGGGTCAGCAGCGAGTCCAGGTCGATGTCCGAGGCGTGCTGCGAGGAGACGACCACGGTGTCCAGACGGACCGCCTTGTCGCCGTCGTACTCGATGGTGACCTGGGTCTTGCCGTCCGGGCGCAGGTAGGGGATGGTCCCGTTCTTGCGCACGTCGGACAGGCGCTTGGACAGGCGGTGCGCGAGGAAGACCGGCAGCGGCATCAGGGTCGGCGTCTCGTCGGAGGCGTAGCCGAACATCAGGCCCTGGTCGCCCGCGCCCTGCTTGTCGAGCTCGTCCTCGTCACCCTCGACGCGGGCCTCGTAGGCCGCGTCGACGCCCTGGGCGATGTCGGGGGACTGCGAGCCGATGGAGACCGACACGCCGCAGGAGGCCCCGTCGAAGCCCTTCTTGGAGGAGTCGTACCCGATCTCGAGGATCTTGTCGCGCACCAGCTGCGGGATCGGGGCGTAGGCCTTGGTGGTGACCTCGCCGGCGACGTGCACCAGGCCGGTGGTGATCAGCGTCTCGACCGCGACCCGGGAGGTCGGGTCCTCGCGCAGCAGCGCGTCGAGAATGGTGTCGCTGATCTGGTCAGCGATCTTGTCGGGGTGACCCTCGGTCACGGACTCCGAGGTGAACAGGCGACGGGACACTACGCTCCCTGGGTTTGCAGCGGCTGCTGGCTGAATTCTTGGCGACGCATCGGGGCTGCGCCCGGACGTCCGGCACAGTCTAGTCGGTCCTGCCCGTTTGGCGGGCCACCGATCTCACCCTACGGGCGGAGAGCGGCTGGACGGATGAGGACATCCGGGTCATTCTTCCCCGGACCGCCCCCGGCACTCCCCCGCGCCGCCCTCCGGGCGGGCCGCCGGAAGGCCGGGGCCTCGACGGATCCGGTCATCCGGCCAGGCGGCCGGCGACCAGGTCCCACACGGTGTCGGCCAGGTCCTCCTTGGGGCCGTGCGGCACCGGCGTCTCGCCGCCGTCGGCGCCGAGCACCAGGGCCTCGTTCTCCTCCGACCCGAAGGTCAGGTTCTCCCCCACCTGGTTGACGACGAGGAAGTCGCAGCCCTTGCGCCGGAGCTTGGCCCGGCCGTTGGCCACCACGTCGTGGGTCTCGGCGGCGAAGCCGACCACGACCTGGCCGGGGCGGGCCCGCCCGGCGGAGATCTCCGCCAGCACGTCCGGGTTGCGGACCAGGGCCACCGGTTCAGGGTCCTGCCCGTCCTTCTTCTTGATCTTGCCCTCGGCGTAGGCGGCCGGCCGGAAGTCGGCGACGGCGGCGGCCATCACCACGGCGTCGGCGTCCCGGGCCGCCTCCACCACGGCCCGGCGCAGCTCGACGGCGGTGCCGACGCGGACCACGTCGACCCCCGCCGGGTCGGGCAGCGCGGTGTTGGCGGCGACCAGGGTGACCCGGGCTCCGCGGGCGGCGGCGGTGCGGGCGAGGGCGTAGCCCTGCTTGCCGGAGGACCGGTTGCCGAGGAACCGGACCGGGTCCAGCGGCTCGCGGGTGCCGCCCGCGCTGATCACCACATGGCGTCCGGCCAGGTCGGCCGGGGCCGGACCGCGGGTGAGGACCCGGCGGCAGACCTCGAAGATCTCCACCGGGTCGGGGAAGCGCCCCTTGCCGGTGTCCACGCCGGTGAGCCGCCCCACGGCCGGCTCGATCACCACCGCGCCGCGGCGGCGCAGCGTCGCCACGTTCTCCTGGGTGGCCGGGTGCTCCCACATCTCGGTGTGCATGGCCGGCGCGAAGACCACCGGGCAGCGGGCGGTGAGGAGCGTGTTGGTGAGCAGGTCGTCGGCGAGGCCGTGGGCGGCCTTGGCCAGCATGTCGGCGGTGGCGGGGGCGACGACGACCAGGTCGGCGTGCTGCCCGATGCGCACGTGCGGCACCTCGTGCACGGACTCCCACACCTCGGCGGAGACCGGGTGGCCGGAGAGCGCGGACCAGGTGGGCGCGCCGACGAAGTGCAGCGCGGAGGCGGTGGGCACCACCCGGACGTCGTGGCCGGACTCGGTGAACCGCCGCAGCAGCTCGCAGGCCTTGTAGGCGGCGATGCCGCCGCTGACGCCCAGGACGATCCGCGGCCGGCCGTCCGTCTCGTGCACCGTCGTTCCCACCGTGTCTCTCCCTGAAGTGACTGGCTGCGTGCTCCGGGCCTACGGGGACCCGGGATCCGTCCCGGAAAGGAGTTCCCGGCGGACGGGCAGACCACAGGCCCGGCAGGTCGCTGCCGGGCCTGTGGGCCGCTGACTGTGCCGCTGGAAGCGGGTGGCTCCAAGGGAGCCGGCGCCTCAGCGCGTGGGGTCCGTCGCCGGGCCGTCGACGGCCTCGGAGGTGAGCAGACCGGCGTTGATCTCGCGCAGGGCGATCGAGAGGGGCTTCTCATGGACGTGGGTGTCGACGAGCGGGCCCACGTACTCGAGGAGGCCCTCACCGAGCTGCGAGTAGTACGCGTTGATCTGGCGGGCACGCTTGGCCGCGTAGATGACCAGGCTGTACTTCGAGTCGGTGGCCTCGAGGAGCTCGTCGATCGGCGGGTTGATGATGCCCTCGGGCGCGGTCATGGAAGAGGACACGCTCTGACCTTCCGATAAGGGTGAATGAGATCTGGAAGCTCTCCCGCCTGGATCGCTCCGGCGGGGTTGGCGGGCACCGGGTGTCCGCCCCTACGACGGTCCTCCCGACCGCCGGGCAGGTCCTGGACCTGCCGCGTGCCGGCGTGCACGTTCTGGACATGCGCGACCGGCCGACACCCCGGAGTATAGCCGCGCGTCCGGGCGATCCGCGCAGCGTACCTCGGACCGGCCCCTCGCGGGAGGGGCCGGTGAGGTGCGTCAGACGGCGCCCATCAGCGTCAGCAGCTCGCGGGCCACGGCGTCGACGGCGGTGTTGACCAGCGTCACGTCGAACTCCGGCTCGGCGGCCAGTTCGACCTTGGCGGCCTCCAGCCGGCGTGCGATGACCTCCGGCGACTCGGTGCCGCGCCCGGTGAGCCGGCGCACCAGCTCCTCCCAGGAGGGCGGCGCGAGGAACACCAGCTGGGCCTGCGGCATGGACGCGCGCACCAGGCGCGCGCCCTGGAGGTCGATCTCCAGCAGCACGGGGCTGCCCGCCTCCAGCCGCTCCATCACGGCGGCGCGCGGCGTGCCGTAGCGGTTGCCCGCGAACTCGGCCCACTCGAGCAGCTCGCCGTTGGCGATCATCTTGTCCATCTCCTCGTCGGTGACGAAGAAATAGTGGACGCCGTCCTGCTCGCCCGGTCGGGGCTTGCGGGTGGTCGCCGAGACGGAGAGCCACACGTCGGGGTGCTCGTTGCGCATATGGGCGACGACCGTGCTCTTGCCGACCCCGGAGGGGCCGGAGAGCACGGTCAGACGCGGACGTACGTCCTGGGGGACGGGGGTGGTCGTCCCCCGGGGTGTTGCAGCCATGCGCCGATTATTCCAGTAATCCCGGGCGGGCCGGGACTCAGGAGGCGGCGCCGCCGAACTCCCGCTCCAGGGAAGCGATCTGGTTGGAGCCCAGGCCACGCACCCGGCGGCTCTCGGAGATGCCGAGCCGCTCCATGATCTGCTTGGCGCGGACCTTGCCGACGCCCGGCAGCGACTCGAGCAGGGCGGAGACCTTCATCTTGCCGATGACGTCGTTCTCCTGGCCCTGCTTGATGACCTCGTGAAGGGAGGCGCCGGAGTGCTTGAGTCGATTCTTGACCTCGGCCCGCTCCCGGCGAGCCGCGGCGGCCTTTTCGAGCGCGGCTGCGCGCTGTTCGGGGGTAAGGGGCGGAAGAGCCACGCCTACGTCACCTCGGATGTCGAACTGTCGGATACGGACCGGTGAGGAACTGCTTGCCCCACACCTGGTGAGCCACACACCGCAGTTGGCCTGTGGCTCTGGTCGGAGACTAGCGGTCCGGGCAGCGAGAGTCAGCGAGAACGACGGAAAAGTCCTGGTCAGACTCGCCAGCGGCTCGATCACGGCCGACATTTACGACAAACCGGAGCGGTTTCGCGCCTGAGGGGGCGGACATACGGATGGAGCGCGTCCGCCGCGGGGGGCCTTCCCCGCGGCGGACCGTGTGTTCCCGCGTGCGCTCAGCCCGCGACGGCGGCGCGGATCTCGTCCGCGTAGCGCTGTGCCGCGTCCCGCAGCGCTCCCGTCG
>NZ_JACADT010000375.1:0-5102 GCF_013421635.1 Streptomyces sp. UH6
CACGCTGCTGCGGCGCCACCGGAGGGAGTTCGCCCTGCTGGTCGCCGTGAACGCGGTGGCCGTCGGCGCCTCCATGGCCGGTCCCTTCCTGCTCGGCCGCACGGTCGGGTCCGTCGCGGCGGGGCGCGAGGTGGACCTCGCGGCCACCGTCGGCGGGTTCCTGGCCGCGGTGGCGGTCCAGGGGCTGTTCACCTGGCAGGTGCGCCTGCGGGGAGCGGTCCTCGGGGAGCGCATGCTGGCCGAACTGCGCGAGGACTTCCTGGTGCGCGCGGTGGGACTGCCCCCGGAGGTGCTGGAGGGCGCCGGCACCGGGGAGCTGCTGTCCCGGGTCACCACCGACGTCGACCGGCTGTCCGGCGCCCTGCGCGAGGCCGTGCCCCAGCTGGTCATCTCGGTGATGTGGGCCGGTCTGCTGCTCGGCGGACTCGCGGTGACGTCACCGGTGTTCGCGCTGGTGACGCTGCTCGTCCTCCCGCTGCTGCTGGTCGCCTGCCGGTGGTACTTCCGCCTGGCGCCCGGCGCCTACCGCTCGGAGACCGCGGGATACGCCGCCGTGTGCGGCACGCTGGCGGAGTCGATCGACGCCGGCCGGACCATCGAGGCCCACCGGCTCGGAAGCCGCCGGGTGGCACGGTCCGACGGGCACCTGCGGGTCTGGACGGGCTGGCAGCGGTACACGATGTGGCTGCGCACCGTGTTCTTCCTCGCGGTCCACGCCACCCACACCCTGCTGCTCACCCTCGTCCTGCTGGTCGGCGGCTGGCTGACCCTGCGGGGCCGGCTCACCGTCGGCGAACTGACCACCGGGGCACTGCTGGTACAGATGCTGGTCAACCCCGTCGACCTGATCCTGCGCTGGTACGCGGACCTCCAGGTCGCCCAGGTGTCGCTCGCCCGGCTGACCGGGGTCCACGAGATCGAGGCGGGCCGGGGCCCCGGCGGCCCGGTGCCCCGCGGACGGGAGATGGCCGCCGAACGGGTCCGCTTCGGCTACACGCCGGGCGGGGACGTACTGCACGAGGTGTCGCTGCGGATCCGGCCCGGCACACGCGTCGCGCTGGTGGGCCCCTCGGGGGCCGGCAAGTCGACCCTGGGCCGGCTGCTGGCGGGCATCCACACCCCGAGGACGGGCGAGGTCACGCTCGGCGGCGCCCGGCTGGCGGAGATGCCGGCCGAGCGGATCAGGGAACACGTGGTGTCGGTCAGTCAGGAACACCACCTGTTCGTCGGCACCCTGCGCGACAACCTCCTGCTCGCCCGCCCCGCGGCGGCGGACGACGCCCTGTGGGACGCGCTCGACGCCGTGGACGCGGCGGACTGGGCGCGCGCCCTGCCGCGGGGACTGGACACCGAACTCGGCGCCGGCGGTCTCACCCCCGCCCCGGCCCGGGCCCAGCAGATCGCCCTCGCCCGCCTCGTCCTGGCCGACCCGCACACCCTCGTCCTCGACGAGGCCACGTCGCTGCTCGACCCGCAGGCCGCCCGGGAGCTGGAGCGCTCGCTCGCCGCGGTGCTGGAGGGCAGGACCGTGGTCGCCATCGCCCACCGCCTGAACACCGCCCGCGACGCCGACCTCGTCGCCGTCGTCGAGGACGGCCGCATCACCGAGTACGGCGGACACGACCAGCTGATCGCGGAGGGCGGCACCTACGCCGCCCTCTGGCGGTCCTGGCACGGCCGGTGAACCGGCCACCGGCGGGCGGCGGCGCCCGCCGGCGGGTCCCCTCAGGCCGGAAGCCGCACGGGAGGACCGAGCGCCTCGGCGGGCGGGAAGGACGCCCCCAGCTCCCTCTTGGCGAGCAGGTAGCCCATCTCCGTGCGGTTCTTCGCTCCCAGCTCGGCCTTCAGACGGGCCACGTGTTCCGCCGTGCTGCGCTGCGAGAGCCCCAGCTTCTTGGAGATGTGCTTGTCCGGGTGCCCGTCGATCAGCATCTGGATCAGCGCCTTCCGGAACGGCGTGCTGACGTCCCCGGCGGCGCGAGCCGCGTGGGTCGGACGGAAGGGGTGGCCCGCCGCGCGGGTCCAGTGGCGCTCGTACAGGTCCACCAGGAAGGAGACGGTCACCGGGTCGGTGACCACGGTGCTCCTCGTCCGGAGATCGGGCGTCAGCAGGAAGGCGGTCGAGCCGTCGACCACCACGAGCTGGTTGAAGAAGTCGTCGAGCGTGCGGATCTCCCCGCCCGGGGCGTCGATACGCCGGACGAAGCTCTTGACCGACTCGTTGTAACGGGCCGGGTGCTGGCAGAGGACCTTCACCCGGGCGCGCCGGGCCAGGACGGCCCTGCTGACCTCCGCCAGGCTCTGCAGGTAGTGGTCCGGGGGGATGGCGCCCGGCAGCGCGACAAGCACGTCCCGCCGCGCCCGGGCGATCTCGCGCAGCACGGCCTGGGAGGACACGGTCGCCGGCCCCGGCGGGTCGGGCTGCGAGCGCACCAGCGAGAGGATGGCGAGCGCCCGTTCCTCCAGGTCGTGGGAGAGCGCGTCGGCGACCGCGTGGTGCGCGATGCGCTCGGCGACCGGGACGAAGCCGCCCGGGGTCCTGCGGAGGAGGCCCAGGGACACCAACTGCTGAAGGGGTGTATGGTCCTGCAGGAGCGTCAGGACCCTGCCGGACAGGGCGTCCCGCAGGACGTCGGATGCGGATGACGCTAGAGCGGTGGCGTCCATGAATCTCCTTCTCCACTGCGGTGCGGGCGGCGTCGGCTCGGGTGGGTGCCGGTGAGGAGTCCGGAGGCGGCTGCGGGCGGGACGTCGGCGGCCTGACGAGGGGGCCACGGGCTCCGCGTCCGCGGTGCCGGCCGTCGGCCAGGTGTGCCTCCCTCCTGGTGGCCGCGATGGCCGTCCTGACCCGGCATGGCCGAAAACCTTACGAACCTTCACATGATCATCAACGGCCGACAAGGACGCCTCACGGGCCGGTGATTCATTCCGGCCACGCCGTCCGCACCCGCGCGAAACGGACCTTCGGGGAACGTAGTAAGCGTTTTCCCGATACGGGCGGGAACGCGCTCGCGAAGGCCCGGACCGCACCGCCCGGGCCGCGCCCACTGGTCACCGGCCCGACGCGGCGGAAAAGACGGACGGGCGGCGGGCCGGACGGGCGTCCCGCCATGCGGAGCGCCGCCGTCCATGAGGATGTCCGGAACCGTCGGCGTGACCCCTCGCGCGCTGCGGCCCCGCTCGTCCGTCCCTCCGCCGAAGCTCCAGTCGTCCTGCGGTGAACTTGGTGAACTCCCGGCCGACACCCGCCTCCGCGTTCGAGCGCGCCTCTGAAATGTGCACGGCAATTTGGGCTAGGCTGCGGCGATTACCGATGACCGGAGGTAAAGGTGCGTCATTCCGCCACACCCCTGCCCGTCACACGGAACACGACCCGGGCGCCGGCAGGGCGCCGGGCGACGAGGCCGGCGGTCCTGGCCGTCTCGGCCGCCCTGCTCTCCACCCTCACCGTCGCCGCGCCGGCGCAGGGCTCACCGGCCGACCGCCCCGGCGGCACCCCCGTCAAAACGCCGGTCGCCACCGGGTACGGCGGGGCCGTCTCCAGCGTCGACGCGGACGCGACCGCGGCCGGGCTGGAGATCCTGAGGAAGGGCGGCAACGCGGTCGACGCGGCCGTCGCCACCGCCGCCGCCCTCGGCGTCACCGAGCCCTACTCGGCCGGTGTCGGCGGAGGCGGCTACTTCGTCCACTACGACGCGCGGACGCGAACCGTGCAGACCGTCGACGGCCGCGAGACCGCTCCGCTGAGCGCCGGCAGCGACCTGTTCCTCGAGGACGGCAAGCCGGTCCCGTTCGCCGAGGCCGTCACCAGCGGCCTGAGCGTCGGCACCCCCGGCACCCCCGCCACCTGGCAGACCGTCCTGGACAAGTGGGGCAGCAAGCGGCTCGGATCCGTGCTGGCGCCCGCCGAACGGCTGGCCCGCGACGGCTTCACCGTCGACGAGACCTTCCGCGCGCAGACCGCCGCCAACGAGGCGCGGTTCCGCAACTTCCCCGACACCGTGGACCTGTTCCTCCCCGGCGGACAGCTCCCCGTGGTCGGCTCGACGCTGAAGAACCCGGACCTGGCCCGCACCTACGCCCGGATGGCCCGGGAGGGCGCCGGGGTCATGTACCGGGGACCGATCGCCGAGGACATCGTCGAGACGGTCAACCACCCGCCGGTCGACCCCGGTTCGGACCACCGGGCACGGCCCGGCGACCTGACCGCGCGTGACCTCGCGCGGTACCGGGTCACGGCGCAGGCGCCCACCGAGGTCCGCTACCGGGGCCTGAAGGTCTACGGCATGGCCCCGTCGTCCTCCGGCGGCACCACCGTCGGCGAGGCCCTCAACATTCTGGAGGGCACCGACCTCTCCAGGGCGACCGAGGAGCAGTACCTGCACCGCTTCGTCGAGGCGAGCCGCATCGCCTTCGCCGACCGCGGCCGCTGGGTCGGCGACCCGGCCTTCGAGGACGTGCCCACCGAGGAACTGCTCTCCCAGGAGTTCGCGGACTCCCGCGCCTGCCTGATCAAGGACGACGCGGTGCTCACCAGCCCCGTCGCCCCCGGCGACCCGCGTGATCCGCAGGCCTGCGCGGCCGGCGGCGAGGCGGCGCCGACCACCTACGAGGGGGAGAGCACCACCCACCTGACGGTCGCCGACAAGTGGGGCAACGTCGTCGCCTACACGCTCACCATCGAGCAGACCGGCGGCAGCGGCATCACCGTCCCGGGCCGCGGCTTCCTGCTCAACAACGAGCTGACCGACTTCTCCTTCGCCCCCGCCAACCCGGCTGTCCACGACCCGAACCTGCCCGGTCCCGGGAAGCGGCCGCGGTCCTCGATGTCCCCGACGATCGTGCTCGACGGCAAGGGCAGGCCGGTGCTGGCGCTCGGCTCACCGGGCGGCGCGACCATCATCACCACCGTGCTGCAGACCCTCACCGGCGTGGTCGACCGGGGCCTGCCGCTGGTCGACGCCATCGCCGCGCCCCGCGCCAGCCAGCGCAACGCGGCCCGCACCGAACTGGAACCCGGCCTGTACGACAGCGCGTTGCGCGGCCGGCTCGAGGCCCTCGGCCACGTGTTCAGCCGCAACCCGGAGATCGGCGCCGCCACC
>NZ_JACADT010000376.1:0-5092 GCF_013421635.1 Streptomyces sp. UH6
CCGCGCCGTGCGTCGGTACTAGGCTGTGCGCGGACACGACCGCACCACCGCAGGGGAGACACGCATGGCACCCGGCCTGCCCACCGCCATGGACCGACCGCACTTCATCGGCATCGGCGGCGCCGGTATGTCGGGCATCGCGAAGATCCTCGCCCAGCGGGGCGCCAAGGTCGCCGGCAGCGACGCCAAGGACTCCGCCACCGCCGAGGCGCTGCGCGCCCTGGGCGCCACCGTCCACATCGGCCACGACGCGGCCCACCTCGCCGACGACGCGACCTGCGTGGTGGTCTCCTCCGCCATCCGCGAGGACAACCCGGAGCTGGCCCGCGCCGCCGAGCTCGGCATCCCGGTCGTCCACCGTTCGGACGCGCTGGCCCGCCTGATGGACGGCCTGCGCCCCATCGCCGTGGCCGGCACCCACGGCAAGACCACCACCACCTCCATGCTGGCGGTCTCGCTGAGCGCCCTCGGCCTGGACCCGTCGTACGCCATCGGCGGCGACCTGGACGTGCCGGGGTCCAACGCCGCGCACGGCTCGGGCGAGATCTTCGTCGCCGAGGCCGACGAGTCGGACCGCAGCTTCCACAAGTACGCCCCCGAGGTCGCCATCGTCCTCAACGTGGAACTCGACCACCACGCCAACTACGCGTCCATGGAGGAGATCTACGACTCCTTCCGGATCTTCGCCGGGCGGATCGTCCCCGGCGGCACGCTGGTGATCTCCGCCGACCACGAGGGCGCCCGCGAACTCACCGCCCGCCTGGAGGGCACCGGCATCCGCACGGTCACCTACGGCGAGTCCCCGGACGCCGACGTCCGTGTCGGGGCCGTCGTCGCCAAGGGCCTGACCAGCGACGTCACCGTCCAGATCGACGACGCGCCGCTCACCTTCACCGTCTCGGTGCCCGGCCGCCACTACGCCCACAACGCGGTCGCCGCCCTGGCCGCGGGCGTGGCGCTCGGCATCCCGGCCGAGGAGCTGGCGCCCGCGATCGCCGCCTACAAGGGCGTCAAGCGGCGGCTCCAGCTCAAGGGCGAGGCGGCCGGGGTCCAGGTGATCGACTCCTACGCGCACCACCCGACCGAGATGACCGCGGACCTCGAGGCGATGCGCGCCGGGCTTCCCGTGGGCGGCCGGATACTGGTTCTGTTCCAGCCGCACCTGTTCTCCCGCACCCAGGAGCTCGGCACCGAGATGGGCCAGGCCCTCGCCCTCGCCGACGCCTCCGTGGTCCTCGACATCTACCCGGCCCGCGAGGACCCGATCCCGGGCATCACCAGCGAGCTGATCATCGACGCCGCCCGCGGGACCGGCGCCGACGTCACCGCCGTCCACGACAAGGCCGCGGCCCCCGGGGTGATCGCGGGAATGGCCAAGCCCGGTGATCTCGTTCTCACCATGGGAGCGGGCGACGTCACCGACCTCGGCCCGCTGATCCTGGACCGTCTCGCAGAGCAGCACCGGTAGAAGGGGAGGCGCACACCATGGCCTACGAGATCGACAAGCCCGACGAGCAGTGGCGCGCGGAACTCAGCCCCGAGGAGTACGCCGTCCTGCGCCAGGCCGGCACCGAGCGCCCCTTCACCGGTGAGTACACCGACACCAAGGCGAAGGGCGTCTACTCCTGCCGCGCCTGCGGGGCCGAACTCTTCACCTCGGGCACCAAGTTCGAGTCCCACTGCGGCTGGCCGTCCTTCTACGACCCGAAGGACTCCGACGCGGTCGAACTGATCCAGGACACCTCGCACGGCATGGTCCGCACCGAGGTCCGCTGCGCGCGCTGCGGCTCCCACCTGGGTCACGTCTTCGAGGGCGAGGGCTACCCGACGCCGACGGACCAGCGGTACTGCATCAACTCCATCTCGCTCCGGCTGGAGCCGGCGGAGGACTGACCCGTCCCCGTCGCCCCTTCCGCCCGGGCCCCGGTCGCGCGTCGGCCGGGGCCCGGTGCGTCGGGAGCCGTGCGGCGGCGTGGACGCGATGATCGCCGCCGCGGAGGCAGAGGCCGCACGTGCGGGAGAACTCCCCGAGGAGCCGACAGCCGGCCTGACGGAGGAAGAGCGGCGCGACGTCGAACGGGCCCTCGGCCTGGTGTCCGGGGCGGACCGTCCTGCCGCGCGGCCAGGAGAGGCGGCTCGAGCGCGCGCGTGCCCGTCCATGCCACGGGGGCGCTCATCGCGCCGGCGGATGCCGGGGCGTCCTGACCTGAAGGACTGGCGCCGGGTCGGCACGGCGCTGGGGCAGGCGGCTCTCCCGGAGAAGGAGAAACCCGATGCGGTGGACGCATGGGCCGCGCCGGCCGCGGCCAGGCACGGCAGCGCGGTGATCTTCACCAGCGATCCGGAGGACATCACGGCGTACCTGACGGTGCTCGACCCGCCGGACGTGCACGCACACGTCGTACGAGTAGGGTATGGGCCGCCGGGCCGGTGCGGCGCGGCGGCCGGCCGGGGCCACGTCAGCGGGGGTATGGGCCACCCGGGCCGGCGGACCAGAGGTACCGGCGCCGGCCGGTTCACCCGACCGACCCGCGAAGGGAGCGGATCTCGCCGTCATGGGCCGACATGTCAAGACGTTCCGTGCCGTCGAGATCGGTGACGGCGGCGACGGGCGGTGGGCCGAGCACGTTCGGCCGGTGACGGACCGCGCGGGGGAGTGGCTGACCGAGGAGGGCAGGACGCCCCAGGGCGCGGTCCGGGCGCGGCGGCTGTTCGAGCGGTACATGCCCGAGCTGGTACCGGCGCTCGACCGCCTCGGAGGCCAACTGGACTCACCCCATGCCCGGACGCTGCTCACCATGGCGGCGGTGCGGCCGTTCTTCTCCGGCTGCACCCAGATCGGCGGCAGGGGCACGCTGCTCAGGAACTACGACTTCGCGCCCGACCACACCGAAGGCACCGTCGTCCACTCCCACTTCCTCCGCCCCGTCGTCGGGATGCAGGAAGCCGGGTGGGGTCTGCTGGACGGCATGAACGACGCCGGTCTCGCGGTGTCGCTCACCTTCGGCGGGCGGTACGTCCACGGGCCGGGGTTCGCCGTCCCCCTCGTGCTGCGCCACCTCCTGGAGACCTGCCGGACCGTCGACGAGGCGCTCGGCCGGCTGCGTGCCCTGCCGGTCGCGATCCCGCAGAACGTCACCCTCGTCGACCCGGACCGGAGCGTGACGGTCCACGTCGGCCCCGACATCCCGCTGACCGAGGCGCCGGACTCCTGCGCCGCCAACCACCAGCACCTCCCGGTCCCCGAGGAGCAGGAACGCGTCACCCGCACGCAGGAGCGGCTCGCCGCCGTGCGGGCGGCGGGCGTCGACGCCGCGGCGATGCTGCGACCGCCGCTGTACCAGGGCGCGTACGACGAGTGGCTGGGCACGGTGTACACGGCCCACTACCGTCCGGCGGAAGGCCGGGTGACCTACCACTGGCCCGGGGAGAGCTGGGAGCAGTCCTTCGCCGCGTTCTCCCCTGGCTCCCGCACCGTCACCCTGGGGCTCGAGGTGCCGAACCCGCCGGACGCGCACGGGCACGCCGAATGACCGGTCAGGTGGACGGCCCTGGCGGCGACGCGGCGACGGCCCGTGCCGTCGCCGCGTGGGACGGCCCGCCCGTCAGCCGAAGAAGCCTTCGACGGTCTCCTCGACGGCCTCCTCGACGAACTCCTCGGCCGTCTCCTCCACGATCTCCTCGATGAACTCCCCGAAGATGTCGTCCATGCTGCTGATCCCCTCCATGTCGGCGTGACTGCCCGTGGCGCATTGGCCAGAGCTTGTGGACATCCTCTCAACTCGGCGCGCCCGAAGGCCAGTTCTTGATGGATCTTGTTCAGCGCAGCAGATTGTCGATGAAGGGGGCGGACACCACGTGGTGGGGGTCGAGCCGCTCCAGGGTCGCGACGGCCTCGTCCCAGCCCGGGCCGCCCCCGGCGCGCAGCGAGGCGGGGACGGTGTGGGTGAGGACATCGGGGTCGGACCACGCCGCGGTGTCGGTGTAGGCCCAGCCCTTGGACCACTCCGCCCGGACCGTCGCCCTGTCCCCGTCCAGGGCGAACAGGAACTGCTCCACCTCCCGGTAGAAGCGGTGCAGGGCGGGTGTGGACGGCAGGGAGAGGATGTCGATCCACACGGCGGTGTCGACGTCCGGCCGGTCGGGGCGCGGTCGCACGGCGGAGAGCAGGGGTGGGCGCGCGCCGGGTACGCCGCACGCGGAGGGGTCCTCCAGGCCGGTCACGCGGATCTCGACCTGGCCGTTGACCGGGTACTCGCCGCGCGCCGCGTACTCCGCGAGCAGCGTGCGGTAGAAGTCGGCGAACCGGCTGACCACCCACTGCAGGTCGGCGCGGCGCACGAGGACGGCGTAGCCGTTGGCGGTCTCGCGGAGCGTGGTGGGCCGGATGTACTGCAGCAGGTTGCGGGAGGCGCCCCACAGGTCCGACCGCAGCCCGCCCGCCAGCAGATGGGTGAGGACGTCACCGGTCAGTACCTCCCGCACGAGGTCGCCGGAGAGCAGGACGTCGGTGATGTCGCCGGTCAGCGCCACCTTGGCGAGCAGGTACTGCACCTGGCCGAAGAGCGGCGCGCTCGCCCAGGCCCCCGAGACCAGGGATCCGGCCAGGCGGGCCACCGGCTCGGGGAGGGAGTCGGAGAACGGGTAGTTGTACGGCTCGTCGACCGCGCGGGAGCCCAGCGGCCGTCGCGGAGCGACGCTCCAGACCTTCAGCCAGGGTTTGTCGGTGAAGGCGAACCAGATCGCCTCCGCCCGGCCGCTCGCGTCGACGAAGCCGGCCAGGGTCCGCTTCCCGGCCGCGTCGGCGGGGGCGGCGAACAGTTCGGCGGCCGGGATGTCCAGGAGGGACCGGCAGCGCAGGTTCTGGTCGGCGCCCACCCGCAGGACGGCCTCGGTGACGAGCGAACGGCCGAGGTGGACGAGGAGCGCGTCGCAGTCCGGCTCCGCCCGGCCGACGGTCCGCAGCACGTAGCGGCCGGCAGCCTCGTCCCAGACGACCGCGGTCAGTTCGGTGACCAGGTTGCTCAGCGAGCCGTAGCCGTGGCCGGGGGGCGTGCTTTCGCCGGTGGCGGGGACGGCCGTACCGTGCCCG
>NZ_JACADT010000377.1:0-5066 GCF_013421635.1 Streptomyces sp. UH6
CGGCCGAGCGGGAGGCGGACGCCGGGGGCGCGACGGCCGCCGACCGCAAGACCCTCAAGGCCGAGCAGCGCGCCGACAAGCGTGCCGTCGACGAGGCCCTGGAGGAGGCCCGCGAGGAGGACCTGCTCACCCAGATCCGCCACGAGGTGCTCCGCATCCGCCCGCAGGCCCCGGTGGAACCGGCCCGCCTGGAGCGGATCCGCCCACGGACGCTGATCACCTTCATCGCGGGCGCGATCGGCGCCTACTTCCTGCTCTCCCAGCTCGCCCACGTCCCGTTCGGGTCGCTGATCTCCCAGGCGCACTGGGGCTGGGTGGCCGCGGCGGCGCTGTTCGCGGCGCTCAGCTACGTGGCGGCGGCGATGTCGCTGCTCGGGTTCGTGCCCGAGCGGGTGCCGTTCTGGCGCACCGTCTCCGCGCAGGTGGCCGGCTCGTTCGTGAAGATCGTCGCTCCGGCGGCGATCGGCGGCGTGGCGCTGAACACCCGGTTCCTGCAGAAGGCGGGGGTCCGGCCGGGTCTGGCGGTGGCCAGCGTGGGCGCCTCCCAGCTCTTCGGGCTGGGCGCGCACATCCTGCTCCTGCTGGTTGTCGGCTATCTCACCGGCATCGAGAAGACCCCGTCCCTGTCGCCCTCCCGGACGGTGATCGCCGGTCTGCTGACGGTCGCGGTGCTGGTCCTGGTGGTGACCTCGGTGCCGTTCCTGCGGAAGTTCGTGGCGACCCGGGTGCGCTCGCTCTTCGCCGGTGTGGTGCCGCGCATGCTCGACGTGCTGCAGCGCCCGCAGAAGCTGGCCACCGGCATCGGCGGCATGCTCCTGCTGACCACCTGTTTCGTCCTCTGCCTGGACGCCTCGGCCCGCGCGTTCGGCAGCGGGACCACCGGCGTGAGCCTGGCGAGCGTCGCGGTGGTGTTCCTGGCCGGCAACGCGCTCGGTTCGGCCGCGCCGACCCCGGGCGGCATCGGCGCGGTGGAGGCCACGCTGACCCTCGGCCTGGTGGCGGTGGGGCTGACGCAGGAGGTGGCGGTCCCCGCGGTGCTGCTCTTCCGTCTGCTCACCCTGTGGCTGCCGGTGCTCCCCGGCTGGCTGTGCTTCAGCCACCTGTCCCGTCGCGGAGCCCTCTGAGGCGCACACCGGGGCCCGCGCGGTCCCGGCATCCCGCCCCGGCGTGCGCCCGGGCGTGCGCACCGGCTCCCTCCCGGTCTCCGCCCGGTCCCCTCCCGGTCTCCGGTTAACCCGGACGGGTCCCGAGCCCGCGCGGCGGCCGCCGGGGGGCAGCACCATGGCCGCATGCCCTACACCTCCCGGACCCGCACCGCAGCCCTGCTGACCTCGGCCGTCCTGGCCGCCGGAGCCCTCACGGCCTGTGGCGGCGACGAGGGCGGCGACGTGCGGAAGCAGTCCCTGGAGTGGGAGGACTGCCCGGCTCCCTCGGAGGCGCAGGGCGGCGGCGCCTCACCGTCCCCGCTCCCCCGCGGCGGCGACTGGCAGTGCGCCACCATGCGGGCGCCGCTGAACTGGTCGGAGCCGGAGGGCGAGACCATCGGCATCGAGCTGATCCGGGTCCGCTCCACCGGCGGCGGGAAGGACCGCATCGGCTCCCTGATCTTCAACTTCGGCGGTCCGGGCGGCTCCGGCGTCACCTCCCTGCCCGCCTTCGGCCCGGAGTACGAGACGCTGCGCACCCGTTACGACCTGGTCAGCTTCGACCCGCGCGGGGTCGGCCGCAGCGAACCGGTGGAGTGCGAGAGCGCGAGCCGGCTGGACGCGTTCTTCCAGAAGGACGGCACGCCCGACGACGCCCAGGAACGCGCCGAGTACACGCAGGGTCTGCGCGACTTCAACGAGGCGTGCGAGGACAACTCCGGCGAGGTCCTCCCCTACGTGCGCACCACCGACGCGGCCCGCGACATGAACCTGATGCGGGAGATCCTCGGCGACGACAAGCTGTACTACTTCGGCGTCTCGTACGGCACCGAACTGGGCGGCGTCTACGCCCACCTGTTCCCGAAGAAGGTGGGCCGGGCCGTCTTCGACGCCGTGGTCGACCCGACGCAGGACCCCGAGCAGGGGTCGCTGGGTCAGGCCCGGGGGTTCCAGCGGGCACTGGACAACTTCGCCGAGGACTGCGCCTCCAAGCCGCAGGAGGAGTGCCCGATCGGCACGAACGCCGACGACATCAAGGAGCGGATCACCCAGCTCCTCGCCGGCCTGGAGGAGCGCTCGCTGCCGGGCATCTTCCCCCGTCGGCTCACCGAGACGGCCGCCACCGGCGGCATCGCCCAGTCCCTCTACTCGCAGGACTTCTGGCCGTACCTGACCCAGGCGCTGGACGAGGCGTACGACGGTGACGGCCGGACGCTGCTGGCCCTCGCCGACTCGATGAACGGGCGCAACCAGAGCGGCGAGTACAGCAACCTGGTGGCGGCCAACACGGCGATCAACTGCTCCGACGACAAGCCCCGGTACACGGTCGCCGACGTCCAGCGGGTGCTGCCGCGGTTCCGCGAGGCCTCGCCGGTGTTCGGCGACTACCTGGCCTGGTCGATGCTGAACTGCGCGGACTGGCCGGTGGCGGGCGCCGCCGACCATCCGGACGTCAGCGCTCCGGGCGCGCCGCCGATCCTGGTCATCGGCAACACGGGCGACCCGGCGACGCCGTACGAGGGCGCCCGGCGGATGGCCCAGGCCCTCGGGCCCGGGGTCGGCGTCGAGATCACCTACCGCGGCGAGGGCCACGGCGCCTACGACAGTGGCGACACCTGCGTCCAGGACGCGGTGAACGGCTACCTCCTGGACGGGAAGGTCCCCCGTTCCGGCACCGTCTGCGGCTGACCGGCCGCCGGGAGCGCGGAGGAGGTCAGGCCGGTATCCAGTCCGGCCACTGCGGGGGGACGTTGCTCGCCGGGCAGAGCCCGGAGTCGCCCGGATATCCGTCGAGCGTTCCCTCGTGCGCGAAGAACCACCAGCCCAGACCCACCGTCGCGACGACCACCAGCACGATCCTCACCCCCGTGCGCCCGGCGGTCCGGCCGGGCGCCAGACGCCGTCCGAGCGCCAGCGTCATCAGCCCGAGGAGTGCCCCGCCCGTGACGATCATCGGGAACTCGGCGTTGAGGACGAAGACCCCGGCGGGCTCGAAGGCCGCGTCGCAGTAGGAACGCGCCCACACCGCCAGCCACCAGCCGCCCGCGCCCGCGGCGGCTCCCCACAGCGCGGCGCCCGCCGAGGGAAGGCAGGAGCGGGTCTCCTGCTCCGGATCGGAGGGCTCTCGGCCGACCACCCCGTGCTCGATTGTGTCCATGCCACAACTCGACACCGCACGCCCCCGGCCGGTTCCCGTGGACACACAGGTTCCCGTGGACCCACCAAGGGGGCAGAGCAGACGACGAAGCCCACGGCGTCCGGGACGATCGGACGCCGTGGGCCTGGTCAGGTCCGCCGGCCGGCGGACGGGGGTCCGGTCAGTAGACCGGCTTCTGCGGCTCGATCTGGTTGACCCAGCCGATGACGCCGCCACCCACGTGGACCGCGTCGGAGAAGCCCGCCGACTTCAGCACCGCGAGGACTTCCGCACTGCGGACACCCGTCTTGCAATGCAGGACGATCTTCTTGTCCTGCGGCAGGCCCTCCAGGGCCGAACCCATCAGGAACTCGTTCTTCGGGATCAGCCGCGCGCCCGGGATCGAGACGATCTCGTACTCGTTCTGCTCACGGACGTCGATGATGTCGATGTCCTCGCCGTCGTCGATCCACTCCTTGAGCTGCTTGGGAGTGATCGTCGAACCGGCGGCGGCCTCCTGGGCCTCCTCCGAGACGACGCCGCAGAAAGCCTCGTAGTCGATGAGCTCGGTGACCGTCGGGTTCTCGCCGCAGACCGCGCAGTTGGGGTCCTTGCGGATCTTGACCTGGCGGTACTGCATCTCCAGGGCGTCGTAGATCATCAGGCGGCCGACCAGCGGCTCACCGATGCCCGCAAGGAGCTTGATCGCCTCGTTGACCTGGATGGAACCGATGGACGCGCAGAGCACGCCCAGCACGCCGCCCTCGGCGCAGGAGGGGACCATGCCCGGCGGCGGGGGCTCCGGGTAGAGGCAGCGGTAGCAGGGGCCGTGCTCGGACCAGAACACCGAGGCCTGGCCGTCGAAGCGGTAGATCGAGCCCCAGACGTACGGCTTGTTCAGCAGCACGCAGGCGTCGTTGACCAGGTACCGGGTCGCGAAGTTGTCCGTGCCGTCGACGATCAGGTCGTACTGGCTGAAGATCTCCATCACGTTCTCGGCCTCGAGCCGCTCTTCGTGAAGGACGACGTTCACGTACGGGTTGATGCCGAGGACGCTGTCCTTGGCGGACTCCGCCTTGGAACGGCCGATGTCCGCCTGGCTGTGGATGATCTGGCGCTGCAGGTTCGACTCGTCGACCTCGTCGAACTCCACGATGCCGAGCGTGCCGACGCCCGCCGCGGCCAGGTACATCAGCGCGGGCGAGCCCAGGCCACCGGCGCCCACACACAGCACCTTGGCGTTCTTCAGCCGCTTCTGCCCGTCCATCCCGACGTCCGGGATGATCAGGTGGCGGGAGTACCTGCGGACCTCGTCTACGGTGAGCTCGTCGGCCGGCTCGACCAGGGGTGGCAACGACACGGGGACTCCGTCGGTCGGGATAAGTACGGTTGTTCTCCCCGTAACACTGCCACGCCCTTCTTCATTCCAAGACACCCGTCCCGACAATCGAGACGTGCGCGTCCCAGCAACCGGGCAGGTCCGGGGAGGTCCGGACAGGGGCCCGGCCAGGGTCCGGCAGGCTGCGCGGAGACGCGGCCCGGATGCGGCAGGCAGCCCGGATGCGGCAGGCGGCCCGCAGCCGCAGGCGGCTCAGATGCGGCAGGCGGCCTCCATCCAGATGTCCGCCAGCGACTCCTCCAGGCCGATCCGCGGCCGCCAGCCCAGCCGGTCCCGGGCGGTGCGGACGTCGGCCTGCTGCCAACTGCCGCAGCCGTCGGGGTACGGGTGCACCGGCATCGTCGGCGCGTGGTGCTCGGAGTCGGTGCGCTGGTGGCCGATCAGG